>JABFRW010000147.1 GCA_013140805.1 Candidatus Eisenbacteria bacterium | reverse complement strand
CGCCCGCGCCGCGGGTGCGGCCTCGCCGACCACGATGCCGGCCATCGCCGCATGACAGCCGGCTGCGAGCCACAGCGCAGCGGCCGGCCGTCGCATCCACGACCAGCGCGCGAGCTGCTCGCGCGCATCGGAGGCGCGGCGCGCCCACAGCCAGAAGCTGGTCGCGAGCAGCTCGAGTCCGATCGCCGTCGACCACAGGCCCCGCATCGACGAGAGTGCCGCTCCCGCCGCGATCAATGCGACGACCGGCAGCGTGGTACCGAGCTCGAGCCTGGCGACCAGCGGTCGCAGCGCCTCAGTCGTGAAGATCGTGCGCATCATTCACCCACGCGCTGCCGGTCGTGCGCTCGCGCAACCAGCCGAGCCGCAATGCGGGCCCGGCGGCGACCGCGGTCGCGAGCCACAGGGCACCGGCCGGCGGCAGCTCGTCCGGGAGTTGCACGCCGCGGGCGGCGCCATGCAGCACTTGCAGTCCGAGCCCCATCGCGCCGAACGCGAGTGCTGCGCGACGCAGATGGCGCCTCAGCATGAGGTTCAGATAGCCGGTGCCCAGAACCAGCAATCCCCACGAGGTGCGGCGCGCGTCCTCGGGCGACAGGTCCTGCCTCACCACCGCCGCGCCCAGAAACGCGATCAGTGCGAGCCCGAGTCCGAGACCCACGGTGCCGCTCTCGAGCGCACCGCGCGCGCGCGTGATGGCGCGTGGTTCGCCTTCGCCCTTGCCGCTTCCCCACCACGCGATTGCGATCCACAGCGCCGACCACGCGAGCGTCCAGCCGAGCGGGAGCGCGAGTTCGCCGAGCAACGGCAGCAGCAGCGCCACGCCGAGGGCCGTGAATCGTACGGTGCGCGCTCCGGGCAGGAACGTGGCTGCGACGATCATCGCAATCGGAGCAAGCAGGCGCCCGAGGTCGAGGAACGACAGTTCGGTCCAGGCGTCGAGGAAGTGCACGGCGGTCCCTCGCCGCGCCGGGGCTGCGTCAGACGTGCAGGTGACGCGCCTCGGCCGCGCGTAGCATGGCCATGAATTCGTCGGGGTTCGCGGCGTCTCTCAACTGCCCGCGCACCGATTCTTCCCGCAGGAGTCGCGAGATGTTCGCCAGCACGCGCACGTGCGGTGCCGCAACGTTCTCGGGCGAGACGAGCAGGATCAGCAAGTTCACGGGCTCGCCGTCCACCGCCTCGAAGTCGATGCCGTTTCGCGCGATCGCGCACGAAGCCACCATGCGATCCACCGCGCGCGCCTTGCCGTGCGGAATCGCCACTCCATTCCCGATGCCGGTCGACATCATGCTTTCGCGCCGCAGCACGCGATCCAGGAGTTCGCCCTGGCTCTTGATGCCGTGCGCGCGCTCGAGCAGATCCACCAGCTCGACCAGCGCCTCGCGCTTGGATCCGGCCGCGAGGCGCAGCTCGATCGCCTGTGGATTGAGGAGTTCGGACAGCAGCATGGGCGCTCCAGCGCTCGGGTGGAGGAAGGCAAGCCGTTGGAAGCTATGAATCTATGCGAGAGCGTGTCAAGCGAAGTTTCGCCGTCACATCCCGACGCGAGCGGGGTATCTTGAGGTGCGCCCCGCCCCACTCTCACCGAGGAGCCTCATGATGCGCGTTCGAATCACTCTCGCCGTCGCTTCACTCGCATTGTTCGCAAGCCTCGCGTTCGCGGAACCCGCGGCGCGCGTGGTGTACGTGAACGGTGTGCCACGTGTGGAGCTGGATGGAAGCTGGGCGGGAGCACGCTACTCGGTGGCGCGCGCGTTCCACGCCGACGGCCCGTTCGACCTGGTGCTGACCTCGGATGCGCTGTGCACCGGCGACTGCTACGCGCTCGACTACGGCGCGCAGCCTGGCGCAACGCACTGGTATCGCTTCGAGCTGTCGCTGCCCGACGGCCAGGCGGTGAGCTATGGGCCGTTTCCGATCGTGATCTCGCCCGAGCAGGCGCGTCCGCTCGCGGTCGCACTCCATCCCAACCCGTTCAACGGTGCGGCGACGCTCAAGCTCACGCTCGCGGGGCGGCCGGGCGTCACTTCGCGCGGCGAGGTCGGGCTCTACGACATTCGTGGGCGCAGACTCGCGACGCTGCACCGCGGTCTGATCGGCGCAGGCTCGACCGACATCCGCTGGGACGGCCGCACCGACGGCGGGCGTCCGCTCGGCTCCGGTGTGTACTTCATTCGGGCGCACACCGAGGACGGCCGCAGCGCGATCAGCCGGGTGGTTCGGGTCCGGTAGCTACCGGCCGGATGCTGTGATTTTTTACTCCCCGGCACACTCTCATCCGGCGTAAGCTACTCGGTCGTCGGCAACCCACCTGCCTTCCATCGCCCCCTCTGTGCCGCAAGGACTTCGAGATCGTGAGCCGACGCGACATCTCCGTTCGATTCGGGTACCTGATGCTCGCCGCCGCCGCGTGCCTGATCGGTGAGCGTCTCGAAGCTGCGGGGGTCTACTCGAACCCCCTGTTCGTCGAGGAGAAGGTCACCCCCGGATTCGTGTGGACGCTGCCCACCGCGCTGGCGTTCCTGCCGGGCGGTCGCATGCTGGTGACTGAAAAGGGCGGGCGCGTCTACTCGGTCGTGAACGGCGTCAAGCGCACGACGCCGCTGCTCGACATCTCGAGCGAAGTGCTCGACAACGTCGACCGCGGACTGCTGGGACTCGCGATCGATCCGAACTACCTCGCGAACCACTACGTCTATCTGATGTACACGGTGGATCCCGATTCGAACGGGAACGAGAACAACGACGACGCGTTCGGCCGTCTCGCGCGCTTCCAGGTCAGCTTCGCCGACTCGAACGTGATCCCGTACTCGTCTCGCACCGTGCTGTTCGGCCACACCTGGACCAGCGGCGCGGTCTCGACCTCGGGCTCGCACACGATCGGCTGCCTGCGCTTCGCGCCCGATGGAACGCTGATGGTGTCGGTCGGAGACGGCGCCCAGTTCTCGGGCCCCGAAGACGGCGGCGGACTCGATGCGGGCGCGTTCGGTGCCGGCAGGACGAACCCGCTCGAAGACATCGGCGCGTTCCGAGCGCAATACCTGTCGAGCCTGTGCGGCAAGATCCTGCGAATCGATCCCGCCACCGGCTTCGGCGTGCCGAGCAATCCGTTCTACGAGGCCGGTAGTCCGAGTTCGATCAAGTCGCGCATCTGGGGCTACGGTCATCGCAACCCGTTCCGATTCACGATTCGCCCCGGCACCGGCGTCACCGACGCGTCGGCGGGAAATCCCGGCGTGCTGTTCATCGGCGATGTCGGCTCCTCCGAGATCGAAGAACTCGACATCTCGACCGGACCGGGGCGCAACTTCGGCTGGCCATGCTACGAGGGGCCGACCTCGTACCCCGAGTTCCAGTTCATGAGTCCGCCGCGCGGCGGCTGCGCGACGATCGGAACGCCGGCGAATCCCTCCTCACACACGCCGCCGACGCTGTGGTGGAGTCACGCGAACGGTTCGATCAGCAATCCCGTGAACGTGACCGGCAACGCGTCGGTGAGCGGCATTTTCTACACCGGGACGCGCTACCCCGCGCAGTACCAGGGTGCGATGTTCTACTTCGACTACGGCCAGAGCTGGTGCCGGGTCGCGACCGTGAACGCGAGCCACCAGATCACCGGCACCTCGGCGTTTGCCACCAATCTCGAAGGCCCGGTCGATTTTGCACTGGAACCCGTGACCGGGGACATCCTCTACATCTCGATCGCGCCCGACGAGATTCGGCGCATTCGCTTTATCGGGCTGACCGGCAACGAGCCGCCGGTCGCGGCCGCCGCGGCAACGCCCAGCACCGGCGTGGCGCCGCTGGCGGTCAACTTCTCGAGCGCCGGTTCGTTCGATCCCAACAGCGATCCGTTCACGATCGCGTGGGCGTTCGGCGATGGGCAGGGCTCCAATCAGGCGGCCCCTTCTCACCTCTACACGAACCCCGGCAGCTACGACGCGATCCTCACGCTCACCGATGACGACGGCAACATCGGGCGTGACACCGCGACAGTGGTGGTGTTCACGAACAACAATTTCCCCTCGACCGCCGTGCTCGATTCGTTCGATCGCGCGAACGGAGCGATCGGCGGCTCGTGGGTGGACCAGACCAACGGCCTCACGATCAACAACAACGCGCTCACGCAGTCCTGCTGCTCGCCGACCACGGTGTGGAGTGGTCAGAGCTTCGGGCCCAATCAGGAGGCGTACCTTCGCTTCGGTGCGGTGACCCCGGGGGCCAACGAGCAGGATCTGATGCTCAAGGTTCAGGGGCTCTCCTACACGACCGGCCACATCGAGGTGCGCTACGACGCGGCCGTTTCGCAGGTGAAGATCGCGACCTACCTCAGCTCGACCGGCTGGACGCAGCGCGGCGCGTTCGCGGCCACCATGGCGCCCGGCGATCAATTCGGAGCGCGGGCGCTCTCGAATGGATTGGTGCAGGTGTTCAAGAACGGCGGGTTGATCGGCCAGGCCACGACCGGCAACTGGCCGTTCACGGCCAATGGCGGCTATCTGGGGCTCACCTTCGACGGCGCGCTGCTGTCGCGACTCGACGACTTCGGCGGCGGCAACGTGGTGATCGATCCCAATGCCCCGCCCGAAGCGAGCATCCAGACGCCGGCGAATCTGAGCCACTACGTCACCGACCTGCCGGTGGTGTTGAGCGCCACCGCCTTCGACTCCGAGGACCCGCTCGATTCGCTGCGCTTCAACTGGGACCTGACGCTGCACCACAACAATCACACGCATCCGTCGCTGTTCTTCTCGACGCAGCGCGTCGACACGCTGATCCCGGACGACCACGACGACGGCACCGGAGTGTGGATCGAGATCGAACTGCGCGTCACCGACAAGGGCGGCGCCACCGACACGGTGCGGCGCTTCATCTATCCGGAGATCGACCTGCAGGCACGCCCGGCGTGGGTGCTGCCTGCCACACCCGTCGCCGGGGCGCCGATCACGATCGGCTCGTGGATTCGAAACGGCGGCCGCATGCCGGCGCCGATTTCGCGCTGGCGGCTCCGCATCGACAACAACACGTGGGCCGAGCGCGACACCCTGATGATCGCGGGCGACAGCGTGCTGGTGCAGGTGCAGCTCCCCGCCAACTCGCTCGCGGCCGGCAGCCACACGCTGCGCTTCGTGGCCGACACGCTCGGCACCGTTGTGGAGACCAACGAGTCGAACAATGCCTACGTGCAGGCGCTGGTCGTCCAGCCGGGCGGCGCGACCGACGTGGGCGCGCTGCCGTTCGCGATGCGGCTCTCGGAGGCGCGCCCGAATCCGGCCAGCGGACCGGTGGCGCTCGCGCTCGAGCTGCCGCACGCGGCGCGCGTGAGCTTCGACGTGTTCGACGCCCAGGGACGTCTCGTGCATCGCCAGGCCGAAGCCACGTTCGCGGCCGGAATGCACGGGCTGATCTGGAAGGGAGTGCTCCCGAGCGGTGGCCCCGCCCCCGCCGGTGTGTACCTGGCCGCGGTGCGCGTGGACGGCCGTCGCCTCGTCAAGCGCTTCGCGATGGTCAGGTGAGGGGCCGCCTCACCCTCGATTTGGTCCGCTTGAATCGCGCTCGCGATGCGTCAACCCGTCTCGGGCTGTGATACGATTTCGCGCGTCCAACCGGGGCTTCGACCTCGCCCGGACCACTCCCCCCCACTTCCTAGGGCGGCCGCAGGCCGGGAGCCTGCGTTTGCCGGGATGGCACGCATCGCGATGAATCGCCAGCACATCGACTTCCGCGAGCTGCTCGAGCGTGTGCTCCCGCTCGAATCGTTGCCGCCCCTCGATCGCATGCAGATCGACCGCGCGCTCCAGACCGGTCTGGCGCGCCAGATCGAGGACGCCGCGCTGTTCGCGATCGGCCGACTCGAGGACGAGGGCGTGCTCCGTCGTCTGCCGGGCGAGGAAGGCTCGGGGAACCGCATGCGCCGCTACCAGCCGCGCGAGGGGCTCTCGATCATCACGCTCGAACTGCCGGCGCCCGTCGAACGCGACGGGGTCGTGGCGGTGCCGCGACGCACGCTGCCGGCCGGAGCCGTAGCGGGCCTCGACCAAATGCGTCGCCTGCTGCGTCTCGACGATCCCTCGCTGCTCGCCGACCGCGGCAGCTCGACCACGCCTGAGCGCGATCTGCTCGATCGCGCCGGTCGCGAATTCCTGCGAGCACTCGCGGTGCGCTTCTATGCGGCCGGCGTCGACACGCCGGCCGGTGACGACCCGCCGATCGATCGAGAACTGATCGAGCAGGCGATCCACGAACCTGGTCGATTGTTCTACTGCCCGCACACGGCGCAGAGCCGTCGGCTGGTGCAGACCGCGGCGCGGCGCGGCGTACCCGCACTCGGCGTGTGCGCGGTCGCACCGGTCGACGGCGAACCGCTCGGTGCGCTCGAAGTGCGCGCCCCGGCGCATCCCACCTACGGCCCCGAAGACCTGGCGCGCTTCGCGTTGCTCGCCGACGCCTACGCCGTGGTGTTGCAGCGGCGCGCGCGCGTCGAGCAACTGGTGTTCGTCGACACGCTGACCGGCAGCTTCAACCGGCCGTATTTCGACCGCCAGCTCGAGAACGAAATCGCGCGTTCGCGCCGCGAGCGCGAAACCATGGCGCTCCTGATCGCCGACGTCGACGACTTCAAGGTCTTCAATACGGCGTATGGCTACGAGGCCGGCAATCAGGTGCTGCAGCAGGTCGCGCTGGCGCTGCGCCGTGGCGTGCGTCCGTTCGATACCGTGGCGCGCTGGGGCGGCGAGGAGTTCGCGGTGGTGCTGACCGGACCGGTGCAGGCCGACGACGTGATCATGATCTCGGAGCGCTTGCGCAGCGCGGTCCAGCGCATGGCGCTGCGGCTCGAGGGACTCGACGGCCGCACGCACGCCGCCGCGGTCACGGTGAGCATCGGAGTGGCGCTGTGCCCCGAGCACGGCCACGACGCGCCCGCGCTGTGGCGCTCGGCGAATCGCGCATTGCTCGAGGCGAAGGCCACCAACAAGAATCGCGTGGTGATCGCGATGGCGAGCGGCGAGTAGCCCGCTTCAGCCACCGCGCCGCGTGACCGTCGTGCCGCTACGGCAGCGCGCGCTCGAACTCGCGCCCGTTCCACCGCAGCACCACGTCCTGCGGGTGCCGCGCCACCACGTCTTCGAAGCGCCCCTCCACCACCCGCACCCGCAGATCCTCCCGCCCGACCTCGCGCTCGAGCCATGCTTCACCGAAGTTGAGGGGCCCGAGCCCCGGCATCAGGAACACCGAGTAGCGCGGGGACCGATCGTCGTCGTCGACCAGCCACACGCCGGCGTCGCGCGGCGCGAGCACGAGATGCGGGCGCGCCGCCGCCTCGAGCGGTGCGACCTGCGCGCCGTTGCGAACCGCGAACGCGATCTTCTCCGCCACTGCCGGGAGCTGGAGCGCGAGCCAGCCCGCGACCAGCAGGGTGGCACCGAGCCGCGGCGCGGCCCCCGCACGACTGGCGGACTCGAACGCAAGTCCGGCGATCACCCCGAGGAATCCGAGCAGCACGTAGGCATAGAGCTCGCTCACGTGAGAGAGCAGTGCGTAGGGTCCGAGGGCGACCAGCATCGCGAGCGCCACGCCGGCCGCCCGGGCGCGGAAGCGTCCGGCGATCATCGACATCGACAGGAACGCGAGCCACACCAGCCCCGCGCCGACCGCGAACGCGAGGCCCGCGCGGTCGTGCGATGACCACGCCAGGTAGGTGCGCACGCTCGAGGTCGGCGTGATCGCCGCGGCCAGCAGCTGCGCCACGTGCGTCAGGGTCGAGAGCCCGAGCGCCGGTCGATAGCGGCTGCCCGCAAGCGAGAGCCCGCCGACCTGATTCCGGATCAGCAGAAACGCCGCGGTCACTCCCACCAGCAATCCCACGAACACGGCCCAGCGCAGCCAGCCGCCGGGCGGCGCGAATGAGTGCGTGGCCGGTGAGGTGTCGTGCGAGCGCGCCGGCCACCCCGCGACCAGCGCCAGCACCGGCAGGAATCCCAACGCCGCCTCTTTCGAGAGCAGCGCGAGTGCAAACAGACTCACGGCGAGGACGGTGAATGAGCGGCGCCGCGGGCCGCGCGCCTCCCACGCCGCGAGTGTCGCCGCGGACCCGAACAGCGCGCACCAGAGCTGGGACAGCGTGTCGTTTCCGAGCACCGCCATCGCGGCAGCCTGTGAGGCCAGCACCACGATCGCTCCGATCGCCGCCGCGGTGAGGGACGCACCGAGCCGCGCGAGCGCGAGCCCCGCGAGTCCCGCGAACAGTGCGTGAGACGCGATCGCCATGGCGTGGATCGGCCACGTCGCCGTGTCCCAGTGGCTGCGCGCGAACGCGAGCCACGCCGCTTCGAGCGGGCGATACCAGCCGGTCTGAGCATTCGCGGCCAGCCACGGCGACCCGCTTCCCGGCGGACGCAGGTACATGAGGTCGTCGCCGTACCAGCCACCGTGCAGTCCCGCGCGGTAGAGCACGAATGCCATGGCACCGAGAACGAGTACGGCAAGCGCGAGGTGCAGCGGAGCGAGCGGCGTCGGGGTCGACGATGACGCGCTTCGCACGGACGGGTCCCGGTCGTCGCGGAGGTTCACGCGCCCAAAATCGCATCGGGCGCCCGCTCGCACAAGCGAGTGGACGCCCGATGATGGAAAAGCCGGCTAGTTCGCGGCGGCGTTCAGATTGGTGATGCCGGCGGGTGCACGCGTGTCACCCGACAGCGTCAGGGCGTTCGCGATGTTGCTCACCGGCGACCAGTTGCCGGCATCGTCACGGGTCTTGAGCGCGAAGTAGTAGGTGGTGCCCGGAGTGAGGCTCAGCATGACGTAGGTCTGCACGCCGCCGGACGCCAATGGCACCGGGGCCGAAGCCACCGGAGTGGCCGAATCGAAGTTCCCGGAGTTGATCGGACTCAGCGACCACCGCAAGTCGATCGCCGCTGCGATGCCGATGCCTCCATCGTCTCCGGTCGCGGTCCAGCGCAGGATCACGTATTGATCACCAATGTCCACCGGCTGAAGAGTGGTGACCTGATCGGGTGGCGCGGTGTCCGGGCCGCCCGCGCCGAAAGGGACCGCCCCCACGTCGGATCCGCCGGTGCCCATTCCACGTGCCGCCGAGTTGGAACGGATCGCGGGATCGAAGCTGGTGCGCGAAGAATCCGCGAACTGCGGACTCCCATAGCGAGAATTGCACTCGTTGCCCTGTCCCCAGCCCTGTCCCGTTCCGTTGGCGCACAGCCAGCCACTCGAGCCCGGTGCCGAGTAGCCGCTCGAGGCGCCTTCGATTTCATAGAACACGCTTCTCGAGGCACCGGCGTAGTGCGCGAACAGATTGTTGTTCGAGATGAAGCTGCGGTTGCGGGGCACGTAGTAGCCGAGCCCGGTCGTGTACTCGGCGCCGGTCGCGGTGCTGTTCGTGTAGAAGATGCAGTTGGTGATCTTGAGCGTGGTAGTGGTCGGCCAGTCGACGCCCTGAATGTCGAGGAACAGCGGCGCGTTGTTGCTCGCCGCCTTGCCGTAGAACGTGCAGTGGTCGATCAGTCCCACTTGCTGAGCGGTCGAGAGGTTTCCGGAGCGCATGCGATCGATCACGAGGCCGGGGTGGTTGTCCGACTTGATCACGCAGTTGCGAAGCGTGTCCGCGATGATGCCGTCCTGCCAGAAGACGCCGGTGTAGCCGCCCGGATCGGGGGTGCGGATGTCCCAGAAACAGCCGTCCCAAACGTTCTGCTTGGTGTCGTTCGACCACTGGTCGGATCCCGACTGCGACATGAAGAACTCGATCGGGTAGGCGCCGGTGGCGGTGAAGCGATTGCGAAGGAACAAGTTTCGATAGCACGAATCGCGAAGGCAGTACATCGCCCATGCCTGAGTGCCGCCGGGACGGTTCTCCGCCAGGACCGTGAACGAGTTGTCCTTCATGATGTTGTTGTACGCGTGCATGTAGCGGAACAGGTAGGCGCGGCCCACGTCCGCGGTGCCGTTGAACGTTCCGGTCACCACGTTCGAGTCGATGACGCAGTACTGACTGCGCGAGGTGACCATGATGCCGCGCGAGTCCGAACCCATTTTCGTGATCGACATGGTGTTTCGCCGCAACGTGTCACGCTCGGGATTCGCGAATCCGGTCGGAATCTGATCGCCGTTGCTGCTCAGGAACCGGACTGCGTAGCCACCGACATTCGTGATGGTGTTTGCCGCGATCATGCTGTGCTTGGAGCCGTACAGGCTGATCGACTCGAATCGCGAATAGGCGATCGAATCGCGCTGACACACGGTGCTCGAACCCGCCCCGAGGGTGACTCCGCCCGAAAATGAGAGCCCCTTGAGCGTCACGTAGGAGCGCGTGAGCGTGCCACCGGAGACCGTGACGAGTCCAGGATTCGACAGGTTACCGACGTAGGTGATGCGAGCGTTCGCGGATCCGTCGACCGACGGGTTCGGGAAGCTCGAGTACGAGCCGTTCGAGAGCACCACCACGTCGCCCCCACGGAGCGTCGAATTGGCCTTGGAGAGAGTGGCCCACGGTGTGCTGGAATTGAGCCCGGTGTTGGAATCGCTGCCGTTGGGCGCGAGGTAGTAGGTCGCCGCACGCGCCACGGTCGGCGCGAGCATCGAGATCGCCAGCGCGAGCATCGCGCTGGCAGCGAGACGGCCGCGGCTGGCCAGGATGTGCATTCTGAAGAAGTCGTTCGTCATGAAGCCTCGCCGGCGAAAGTCCGTTTCGACACGTCTTCGAGAGTGCGGGGGGTTCAGTTTGGAGCAATCCGCATGCCGCGCAATCGGATCGGGCGATGCAGCGGGGGCCGCGCTGTCATCACGCAGCTTGGGTCGGGGGTCTCGGGGGGCAGCGGTGCGCCGGGCGCGGATGGTGTCATCCGGGCAGGCAATCTGCAACCGTAAATCGCGGAATCCGCATGGCCGATAGCGATTGCAGGCACGGAGCGTGCGAGCAGGAGTGCTGCCGTCGACTCGCGGCGGCACGCATCGCTGACTTGGGAGTGACGCCCGCGTGACGTACGTTGCGCGCTACCTGCGCTCGAACGGGCCTCTGCACGGTTTTGAGTCCGGGGCGCGAGTGTGGCAGTCGGACCACGCTGACTAGGGACTTTCTGCTCACGGCGTAAGTCCGCACCAGTGAAATCGGTTTCCTGGGGACCCGAATCGGCCCCTCCAGCCACACGCACTCGAGCCAGGGAGGCGCACATGAACTCAGCCGTCGCGCGTGCGCTCTACCACGCACTCCAGCTGTGGCGCGGCGAGCCCGTGCTGGCGGCGATGCGCGATCTGCGTGAGTCCAGGGCCTGGCCCCGAGAGAAACTCTTCATGATGCAGTGGGAGCGCCAGAAAGCGCTCTACCGCCACGCGTTCACGACCGTGCCGCATTACCGCGACAGCTGGACCAAGCTCGGGCTCACTTCCGCCTCGATGACCTCGCGCGAAGCGTGGAGCCGACTGCCGGTGCTCGAGAAGGCGGATCTCCACCAGAAGTCGGCCGATCTCAAGTCGTCGCGCCGGTACGGCGGACTCGCTTCATCGACCTCGGGTTCGTCCGGCACGCCGGTGGCCGTGTTCCGCTCGCACAAGTCGTGGGCCTATCACCACGCGAACATCTTTCGCGGCTGGGAGTGGTTCGGAATCCAGGTCGGCGATCCCTATGCCTATCTGTGGGGGCTCGCGCTCGACAGCGAAGGCAAGCGACAGGCGTGGATGAAGGACGGCGTCTTCAATCGCCGCCGCTGTTCGGCGTTCTCGCTCGACCGCGACCGCGCGGTCGCGTTCTTCCACGAACTTCGCGCGCATCCGGTCGAGTTCCTCTACGGCTATCCGTCGGCGGTCGCACAGTTCGCCGAAGAGCTCGCCGCCGCCGGTCTCGATGGACGCGAGCTGCGCGTCAAGGCCGCCGTCACCACCGCCGAGGTGCTGAAGGAGCATCAGCGCGCGCGCATCGGCGAGGTGTTCGGCTGTCCGGTCGTCAACAGCTACGGCTGCGCGGAAGTCGGCATCGTCGGGATCGAGTGCGAGCAGGGCCGCCTGCACATCCCGATCGAATCGGTGGTGGTCGAGACGCTGCCGGGCTCCGACGGCTACGACGAAGTGCTGCTGACCGATCTCATGAACGAGGCGCAGCCGGTGATTCGCTACCGGATCGGCGATCTGGTCAAGCGCGAGGAAGACACCTGTCCGTGCGGCCGCGGTCTGCCGGTGCTCGGTCAGATCCTGGGCCGCGCCGGCGACACGCTCGAGCTTCCCGACGGCCGCAAGATCAACGCGAATCTGCCGAGCTACATCTTCAAGAAACACGGCAAGGCGGGCACCGTGCGCGAGTATCAGTTCGTGCAGTTCCGAGACGGCACGATCGAGCTGCGCATCATTCGCGGGCCCGCGTGGACCAACAACCTGGTGCACGAGATCGGCGTGGAAGCGCGCGAAGTGCTCGGTGTCGACGTGGCGGTGAGCCCGGTCGATCGGATCGAGCGTGTGGGCCGCGGCAAGCACCGGGACTTCGTGCGGGCCGAGTAGCGCGGTGAACCGCGGATCGCGGTCGGTCAGCGATTCCGGCGCGGCAGCGCGAAGTTGATGCCGGCGCAGATCGAGGGCCCGCGCCCCGACACGCTGTCCTCGATCTCGATGTTGTCACGGGGAGCCAGTACGGAGCCGTAGCTCACCAGTCGATAGTCGTACTCGACGTACGGACGCACTCCGGCTGGGAACCGCAGTTCGAACCCCGAACCGAACGTGAATCCACCGCCCTGGTACTCGACGTCGAACGGCGTGGCGGACAGATCGTAAGCACCGCCGTCGAGCCGCAGACGTGCCGCGGTGATGCCGACCCTCACGTAGAACTGACCGCGACCGCTCGTGAGCGACTTCCCGAGCCCGGTTCCGATCAGCAGGTCGATGCTCGCGTAGTGAAGCTTGGTCGGATAGCCGTCCGGACGCAGCGCGCCGGGCGCCCGATGATGCGTGAGGGCGTAGCTGAGTTCGCCCGAGACCTTGTCGCTTCCGCCGCCCAGAACGAATCGCAGCCCATCGCCAGGGTCGATCGTCGGCACGTCGTAGATCGCGTCGGCGCCGATCAGCACGGTGTCATCGTCGAAGTCACCGTCGACCTGATTCCGAATCCAGCCGATCCCGATGTAGCTCCAGGCGGTGGTGGCGCTGCAGGTCGTGACCATCAGCATCAGCAGGAGCGCGAGGACTCCGCGCACGCGTTGAGGCGAACCCGAGTTCATCGGCCGATTTCCTCGCTGGTCGCTCGCGCGATCGGAGCGGCGGTGGGTTCCGCGTGTCCCTGCGCGCGGGAAGGCTACCACCTCGGCGCTACCGGCCCCACGCCTCGACGGTGGGAGCGACCGGCAACACGTTGAGCCCGTTGGCCAGCGGTCCGGGCCCGAATCGCGCACGCAGGGTGTAGCGCCCGCGCCCCGCAGAGCCGGCGAGCGAGTCCCACCACACCGGCCCGAGCACCGGATCGGTCTCGAACGAATAACGATCGACCGACGAGATCAGCACGATCTCGCCGCGGGGTCCGCGAGGATGGGCGCGCAGCGAGTCGTCCCAGGTGTGAATCAGCGGATACCTGGCCGGGACGCGCGCCTGAAAGCGCGGACTCCCGCCGATCTCGATCGTGGTGTTCGACGGCACTTCGCGGGCGATCCAGCGTTCCATGCGCAGGCGCGGATCATCCAGCATCACGAGGCTCAGGCGCGGACCGCCGATCAGCGCCAGCGCGACCAGCGCGGCGATCACGACTCGACGCACCGGGCCGGCGGCGGCCAGGCGTTCGAGCCCGGCGTCGATGCCGCGCATTCCGAGCGGCCACGCGAGGAGCAGGAACGGCAGCAGGAAGCGTGGGCGCGCATAACCGATCGCGATCGCGGTCGGCAGGTAGAGCGCGCATGCGAGTACGCGGGCGCCGAGGCCTCGCCACGAAACGCGCATGACCAGCGCCGCCACGATTCCCACCCGGGCTGGCCAGCCGAACGCCACGTCGGTCTCGCGCAGGTAGTGCCACACCAGCTGCAGCGTGCCCATCAGGTTCGCGTCGTAGCGCCTCGGATCGACTCCGGCGCCGGTCACGTACTCGAAGTGCTCCCGCCAGCCGGAGAGGTTCCATGGCAGATTCCACGCAACGGCGTAGCCCAGCGCGAAGCCGACCGCCACCAGCACCACCGAGAACAATCGCTCGGGCCCGCGCCCCACGTCCTTCGCACGCCACGCGGCATAGGCCAACACGCCGGCCGCCGGTGCGATCGCCATGTCCTTGGTCGCGACCGCGAACGCGGCGGCCGCTGCCGCACTCGCGAGCTTGAAGCGCGAAGCGTGCGGCGATTCGGCGAAGTGACAGGCGAGCCACAGCCAGAACAGATAGTGCAGCTCGGGATTCGAAGTGCGCGCGTAGTAAATGAACAGCGGCGAGGCCAGCGCGATCAGCGGCGCCAACCACGGGCGGCGCGCGGCCGGCTCGGCCGGACGATCCGGATCGCCACTCGAGTGGCGCGCCAGCATGCCCACCAGTGCGAGCGCGAACAACACGGTGACGAGTCGTGCCGTCACCACCAGCAGCGTCATCGCGACCTCGGGGTGGCGAAATCCCCACGGATAGCTCGATGACGGCGTACCGAGTTCGCCGGTCAACTTGAACACCGCGAGCACCGGCGCGTAGGCCGCGGCGGTGAAGTAGTACGGAATCGGTCCGTACTGCGCGTGCCAACCGGGAGCGAATCGCGCCGCCAGGGCCTTGAGCACCGAGCCGGGCGCGATGTTGTCGATATCCCACGGGTACTGCCCGTGAGCACCCCACCAGATCGGCACCAGCAGTGTGACGAGCAGCAGCGCGCCACCCAGCGACCACACCACCGATCGGTTGCGATGACGCGTCACGAACAACCCCCGCGGCCGTGGGTCATGCGAGTCGTGGCCTGGGGCTCAGCGCCCGGCCGTCGCCTTCTCGGGCACGGCCGCGCGCAGCACGATCGTTCCGTCGGCGGCATCGACCTGGACGGTGCTGCCGGGTTTGAACTCCCCGGACAGCAGTTTCATGGCGAGCGGATTCTGAAGCCGCCGCTGGATCGTGCGCTTGAGCGGCCGCGCCCCGTAGCGGGGATCGAAACCCTCCGCCGCCAGCGCGTCACGCGCCGCATCGGTCAGCGCCAGCTCCACGGTGCGCTCCGCCAGCATCTTGCGCAAGCCCTCCAGGTGCAGGTCGACGATGCTGCGGATGTGCTCGCGCGACAACGCATGGAACACCACCACCTCGTCGATGCGATTGAGCAGCTCGGGACGAAAGTGCGTGCGCACCGCTTCGTCGACGCGGCGTTCCAGCTCCTCCCGGTCGTCCTCTCCCAGCTCGAGGATCCATTGCGAGCCGAGGTTCGAGGTCATGATCACGAGCGAGTTGCGGAAGTCCACGGTGCGCCCCTGGCCGTCGGTCAGCCGCCCGTCGTCGAGCAGCTGAAGCAGCACGTTGAGCACCTCGGGATGCGCCTTCTCGACCTCGTCGAACAGGATCACCGCATAGGGGCGGCGGCGCACCGCTTCGGTGAGCGAACCGCCTTCCTCGTAGCCGACGTAGCCGGGCGGCGCTCCGATCAGTCGCGCCACGGCGTGCTTCTCCTGGTACTCGGACATGTCGATGCGGACCATCGCCCGATCGTCGTCGAACAGGAACTCGGCAAGCGCGCGGGCCAGTTCGGTCTTGCCGACGCCGGTCGGCCCGAGGAACAGGAACGAACCCATCGGGCGCTTGACGTCTTGCAGCCCCGCGCGCGCGCGTCGCACCGCGTCGCTCACCAGCCGCACCGCCTCGTCCTGGCCGACCACTCGCCGATGCAGACGCTCCTCCATGTGAATCAGCTTCTGCACCTCGCCTTCGAGCAGGCGCGACACCGGGATGCCGGTCCACTTGGCCACCACTTCGGCGATGTCCTCCTCGTCGACTTCTTCCTTGAGCATGCGGCGCTCGAGCTGGACCTTGGCGAGGCGCGCGTTCTCCTGCTCGAGGTCGCGCTCGAGCTGCAGCAGGTGGCCGTAGCGAAGCTCGGCGACGCGCGCCAGATCGCCCGCCCGCTCCGCGCGCTGCTCTTCGAGTTTCAATTGCTCGCGCCGCGCCTTGAGCTCGCGGATCTTCGTGACCGCGACCTTCTCCTTCTGCCAGTGGGCCGAGAGCGTCGAGATTTCCTGCTGAATGCGGGTCAGCTCCTGATCGAGCCGCTGGAGTCGATCGCGGCTGCCGCGATCGGACTCCTTGGCGAGTGCCTGCTTCTCGATCTCGAGCTGGCGTTCGCGCCGCGTCAGTTCGTCCAGCTCGACCGGCATGGAATCGATTTCCATGCGCAGCCGCGACGCCGCTTCGTCGATCAGGTCGATCGCCTTGTCGGGGAGCTTGCGGTCGGGCAGGTAGCGATTCGACAGCATCGCCGCCGCCACCAGCGCCGAGTCCTTGATGCGAATGCCGTGGTGAACCTCGTAGCGCTCCTTCAGGCCCCGCAGGATCGCGATCGCGTCCTCGACCGAGGGCTCGCCGACCAGCACCGGCTGGAAGCGGCGCTCGAGCGCCGCGTCTTTCTCGATGTGCTTGCGGTATTCGTCGAGCGTGGTCGCGCCGACGCAGTGCAGCTCGCCGCGCGCGAGTGCCGGCTTGAGCAGATTCGCGGCGTCCATCGCACCCTCGGCACCGCCGGCGCCGACCAGCGTATGCAACTCGTCGATGAAGAGGACCACGCGTGCGTCGGCCGCGGTGACTTCCTTGAGCACCGCCTTCAGGCGATCCTCGAACTCGCCTCGAAACTTGCTGCCGGCGATCAGCGCTCCGATGTCGAGCGCGATGACGCGTTTGTCCTTGAGGCTGTCCGGAACGTCGCCCGCCATGATGCGCTGCGCGAGCCCTTCGACAATCGCGGTCTTTCCGACCCCGGGATCGCCGATCAGCACCGGGTTGTTCTTGGTGCGGCGCGCCAGCACCTGGATCACGCGTCGGATCTCTTCGTCGCGGCCGATCACGGGATCGAGCTTGCCCCGGCGGGCGAGCTGCGTGAGGTCGCGTCCGTACCGGGTGAGCGCCTGATACTTGTCCTCGGGATTGTCGTCGGTCACGCGCTGGCCGCCGCGCACCTGCTGGAGCGCCTTGAGGATCGCATCCGGCGTGATCCCTGCCTGCGCGAGCGCCTTCTGCGCGCCACTCGCCTGCGCCGGATCGGCGAGTGCCAGCACCAGGTGCTCGACGCTCGTGAACTCGTCTTTGAGCTGTGCGGCCGCTGCCTCGGCGGCTTCGAAGACCTTGCGCAGATTCTCGCCCAGATAGAGCGCGCCGCCCTGAACTCGCGGGAGGCGCCCGAGCGCCGACTGCGCCGCGGCCAGCAGCGGCTCGGCGACGACGCCCAGCTTTTCGAGCACCGCAGAGGTCGTGCCTTCGGCATCCTCGAGCAGGGCGACCAGCAGGTGCTCGGGCGACAGCTCCTGATGACCGCTCTCGCGGGCCACGCGCTGCGCGCGCTCGATCGCTTCCTGCGACTTGATCGTGTAGTGGTCGAAGCGCATGCGTCACTCTCCGATCCGTTGAAGTGCCGACGAACGGCGCGACGTTAGCACGCGCCGACGATCCGGAGGCACTGAGCGGCTACCCCGCGGCGATGCCCTGAGTCAGGCGCTCACCAGACTCGCCACGGTCTTGCGCACCGCGACTTCGAACGTCTCCACCGGCACGTATCCGAGCGTTCGCACCGCCTTCTTGCACGAGAACGTGAGCGGCGTGGTGAGCTTGCGGAGCGCCGCCAACGTGACCGGACTGCGCAGCCCGACCCTGCCGAGTGCGCTGCCGAGCGCCGCGGCAGGCCACACCAGCGCATAGGGCAACTCGCGCAGCGGAGTGGTCGGCCGTCCGGACTCCGCGAGCGCCGCGGCGATCTGGCGCGCGAGAAACCGCACGCTGCGATCGTCGTCGTCGGTGAGCAGGAACAATTGCGCGGCGGCGGCCTGTTCGATCGCGAGTGCGAAGCCGTGAGCGGCATTCGCGGCACTCAACAGGCTGCGCGGTTCCTCGCAGGGGCCGGGGAGCGCGAAGCGGCCGCGCTCGATCGCCCGCACCAGGGTCGCGAAGTTTCCGCGATCACCCGGCCCGTGCGTGATCGGGAGCCGCAGTGCCACACCACCTCGCTCGAGCACCACACGCTCCGCCGCAAGCTTCGATTCGCCGTAGGGGGAGCGCGGCTGCGTCGGAGTGCTCTCGTCCGCGTGCAGGTCGAAATCGCGCCCGTAGACCGCCACGGTCGAGGCGAATGCGAAGCGCCCCGGCTGAATCCCGGCGGCGATTGCCGCACCGTGCAGCCGCTCGGTGGTGGCGAGATTCTCGCGCCGATACGCGGCGGGATCGTGCACCTCGGCGCGATGGACGAGCGCTGCGAGGTGCACGACCGCGTCGCAGCCCTTCACGAGCGGCGCCACGTCGTCGACGGCGAGTTCGGCCCGCACCCACTCGAGTGCGCCCGCTGCCGCAAATCCGAGACTCTCGGGCGAGCGCCCGCGCCACACCCCGCGCACCGCATGGCCCGCCGCGAGCAGTCGCGCAACGGTCGCGCGACCGACACAGCCGGTGCCTCCCGTCACGAGGACTCTCACGTTCGGAACAGCTGCTCGAATTCGGCAGCAAGCCGGTCGCGCGCAAACTCGGATTCCGCCACTCGGCGAGCACGATCGCCCATCGCGGCGCGCCGTGCCGGATCGTGACGCAGCGCGAGGATCGCTTCGGCGGCCGCACGCGCGTCATTGGCCGCGTACGAGAGTCCTGCACCGGAGCGGTCGAGCAGTTCGCGAATCCATCCATCCGTGTTGTTCACCACCGGCTTGCCGGCCGCGAGGCTGTCGAACAGCTTGTTCGGCGAACAGGTTGCGAGCACCGGAAAGGGTTTGAACAGGCACAGTGTCAGGTCGGCCAGGGCATGCCACTGCGCCACTTCGGTCTTGGGTCGCACGCCGATGAAGTCGATGTTCGCCAGACCACGTTCGAGCGCAAGTCGCTCCATTCCGGCACGTTCGAAGCCGTCTCCCACCACCACGATACGAACGTCGCTGGCGCCACGGCGCGCGAGTTCGGTCGCGATCTCGACCAGCTCGATGCTGCTGTTCGCGCGGCCGAGCGTGCCGGCGTAGAGCACCACCAGCTTGCCGGCATGGCGTGCTCGCATCGACTCGGGAATCTCGACGTCGGGCCGGAACAGATCGAGATCCGCCGAGTTCGGGATCATCGCGACGCGTGCGCCGGGCGCGACGCGACGGACGCCCTCTGCCATTCCCGGCGACAGCGCAACCACGGTGGTGCTGTTGCGATAGCACAAGCGCTCGAATGCGCGCGCGATGCGCTGAGCGATTCCGTTCTTCAACATGCCGAGCTGGATCGCGCCTTCGGGCCACAGGTCGCGCACCTCGAAGATCAGCGGTTTGCGGCGCAGCCAATGCGCCAGCAACCCCGGGACTCCGACCGTGATCGGTCCACTCGATGCCACCACGATGTCGCACGGCAGCGTGAGCGCATAGCGAACGCTCAGGAGCGAAAACTGCAGGAAGGTCCAGAGCCGCCGCAGGGTCCCGTGCTTGTTCGAAAGGCGCAGGTTCATGGCGATAATCGTGACGCCTTCGATGCGGAACTCGGTCACGAATCCGGTCGGTTCGAGGTCCGACTTGTCGTAGATCGAGGTCACTACCGTCACGGCGTGACCGGCCGCGGCCCAGCGACGTGTGAACTCGTAGTAACGCGTGCCCCACGCGCCTCTGGGCGTGCAGTAGTACTGGTAGAAGATCAGAACCCGCGCCACGCGTGTTTCCCTCTCGACCTCGAAGCGATGCTCGAACGGCGGCCCACGTTACCGCATCCGCAATGCGGAGGCATCGCCGACACAATCGGCGCCCGGATGCGCGTGCTAGGCTGCGCCTCTCGCACTCGCTTCGTTCTCGAGTCACTCACGGAGGTACCCATGACTTCGCCGCCCCCGGCGCGCGATCCCGGCGAGGCGATCGCGGCGCTCGAGCGTCAGGTGGAACGGCTCGGCGCGCTCGCGGCGTTCCTCGCGATCGCGGTCGTGCTGCTGTTCGCCCAACGCGTACTGCCCACACCGGTGCTGGTCGCGGAACAGTTCCTGGTGCGAAATCCGAATGGCGTGGTGCGTGCGGAGCTGTCCTCGCACGGCGGCCGGGAGCCGGTGCTGCGACTCAACGACGCGGCCGGCAAGGAGCGGATCCTGCTCGGCGTGCGCCCGGACGGCACGACGGAGATCCGGCTCGCCGATTCGCTGAATCGCCACCGCGCCGCACTCGCGCTGTGGTCGGACGGATCGCCGAATCTCGTCATGATGGCCGACGACGGACGCTCGCGGATCCGCATGAGCGTCGGTTCGAACGCCGTCGGCTCGCTGCTGCTCGCGGATTCGCTGGGACGTGACCTGCGCGTCGCGCCGTAGTCGCCGACTAGGCCGCGACGTCCAGATACGGAATGAGCAGCGGCAGGATGCGGCGCGCGAGCGGCGGGTAGTCCATGGTGAACGACATCAGAGCGCGCAGGGTGTCCCACTCGTAGCGACGGCGCTCGAACTGCAGCGCCGCCTCGAGCAGGATCGCGCGCGCCGAGGCACGCTCGGCCTCCGGCACTCCGAGCTGATCGATCTCGGAGGCCATCACCGACAGCGCAGTTGCCACTGGATGTCCGGCACGCACCGGCGCGAGGGACTCTGCGGGCAGCGTGTGCTCCTGCGGTGGCAGTTCGTCGCTCGGCTCGCGCTCGGAGGCCGCTGGCCTTTCGGCGCGTCGCACCGGTTTCGCGCGCGCTCGCATCACCGGTGATTGATCCAGAAAGTCGGCCGCCGAGGGTTCGGGCTCCGGCGCCACTGGCCGGACAGCCGGGGGCGGTACCGCGCGCAATGCTCCGGGCGTCGTCGCGCGGACCGCGCCCGGCCGTCCGGCCAGTGG
>JABFRW010000146.1 GCA_013140805.1 Candidatus Eisenbacteria bacterium | reverse complement strand
TCGCCTAGCGGCGCGCCTCGCTTCGTCGCGCGCCGCGCCGCGGCTCGCCGCCGGCCGGGGTCAGCCGCTGTAGAACAGCGAACGCCACGCGAGGCAGGCGCGAAATCCGAGGCTCTCGTAGAGCGCGATCGCCGGCGTGTTCGTGTCGTTGACGAACAGGCACGCGGCGCGACTGGCGGGAAACAACCGCCGGCACAACTCGGCCAGCGCGCGACGCGCATGGCCGCGGCGGCGTTCGGGCGGCGGCGTGTAGACGCCCGAGATCTGCGCGGCGTCGGCGGTCCAGGCACTCACGCTCGAGCGAAATCGCAACACGCCGTCCACCACCCACAACCAGGTGTGGCCGTCTCGACATTCGTCCTCGACGCGCCGCCGATAAGCGTGCGGATCCACCGTGCGCGGATCTTCTTCCAACTCCTCGGCGCGCAAGGCGGCGCCGCTGTCGAACACCATCGGGATGTCGTCCTGGCAGGCGAGCCGCAGGTCCGGAAGCGGCTCGGTGGCCGCGAGGTCGCCGGCGGCCACCGACATGTAGCGCTGGAGCCGATCGAGGCGCGGGGTCAGGCCGTGGCGAGCGAGCGGATCGACGAGCGGCTCCACAGCGGTCGCGGGGCCGATCACGTGAAAGCGCCGCGGCAACGAGGTGCGGCGATCGCGCAGGACGTCCGCCAGTCGGCGCATCGCCTCCGCATCATCGCCGACCGGCAGCACCGCGCCGGACGGCAGCCCCAGGTAGAGCAGGCCCGCCAGCTCGCCGTCGCGCCTCACGCCCCAGAACTCGTCCTGGGGGCGCCCCAGCGAATCTCGCAGCAGCAGCGCCTCGAGATAAACGTTCACCACCGGATCGCCGTCGAGATAGGCGAAGGCCTCGACCAGATCCGCGGGGCCGAGGCGTTGCACGAGCAGTTGTTCGGGGCGTGGAATGACGGCCATGACCGGACTCTAGCGAGGGTGCGCGACGCCTCACAAGCAAGTCGGGGTTGACGCAATCGCCCCCGGCGCACTTGGATGCGATGCCTGCGATCGGTAGTCTGCCGGCCGGGAGGGCGCATGGCGGAACTCGTGATGGTGATCGAAGACGAAAAAGAGATCCGCGATCTGGTTCGCTACAACCTCGAGCGCTCGGGTTATCGAGTCAGCGCTTCCGACAGCGGCGAGGAGGGGCTCGAGCGATTGTTCGAAACCCATCCCGACGCGCTGGTGCTCGACCTCATGCTGCCGGGGCGTAGCGGGCTCGAGATCCTGCGCGAAGTGCGCGGCGAGGCTTCGACGCGCGAGCTTCCGGTGCTGGTGCTCTCGGCGCGCTCGGCCGAGATGGACAAGCTGCTCGGCTTCGAGCACGGCGCGGACGACTACCTCACGAAACCCTTCAGTCCCCGCGAGCTGATCGCACGGGTGCAGGCGCTGCTGCGGCGCTCGCAGCCCAGCAAGGCGCCCGGCGTGCTGGCGGCCGGCGAGCTGCGCATCGACACGCTGGCGCGCGACGCGCGCTACCAGGAACGCTCGCTCACGCTGACGCCGCGCGAATTCGAGCTCCTGGCGTTTCTCGCCAGCCGCCCCGGCCGGGTCTTCACGCGCGAGGAACTGCTGCGCAAGGTCTGGGGCTACGACTACCTGGGCGAGACGCGCACCGTCGACGTCCACGTACGGCGGCTGCGCATGAAGATCGGCGAGCACGAGCGCGTGATTCAGACCGTCACGGGGGTCGGATACAAACTGCTGGTCCCCGCGCCCACTGCGCCCGCCGCGCCCGCCTAGCTCGGCGGATTCGATGCCCGGGTGGTTGCGCTCGCGCGGGTTCTCGCTCGCCCTGGCGGCCGCAGCGCTGATCGCGACTCCGTTCTCCCGCACCGCCGCGCTGGTGATGCTCGCCCTTGCGGCCGCGCACCTGGCGCTGGCCGGCGCCGAGCGGCAGTCCCGCCTGCGATCGCTCGGGGAATCTGCGCGTCGCATGGGGGAGGGTGATCGCGAAGCGCGCGCACTCGAACTGCCGGGTGACGCGATCGGGCGGCTCGGCACCACGCTCAATCGCATGGCCGAGTTGTCTCGTGCGCGGCTCGCGGATCTCGAACTCGAACGCGATCAGCGCGAGCGCGTGCTGTCGCACGTCAGCGACGGGGTGGCGCTGCTCGATTCGGCGGGGCGCGTGCTGCACGCGAATCAGAGCCTCGCCGACATCTTCGGCCTGGCGCTGCCGCCGGCTCGCGGCACGCGGCTGCAGGACGTGCTGCGACTGTCCGACATCGATGCGGTGATCGAGACTTCGCGCCGTGAGGGCCGCACGATCGAACGCGAGTTGCGCTTCTGGACGCCCGCCGAGCGCGTGGTGCGCGTCACCGCCACGCCGCTCGAAGGCGCGGCGGACCGCGCCCTGCTCCTGGTGCTGCAGGATCACACCGAAGCCGAACGCGTCGATCGGGTGCGACGGGATTTCGTCGCGAACGTTTCGCACGAGCTCAAGACCCCGCTCACCTCGCTGCGCGGCTACGCGGAGACGCTGCTCGACGGCGGGCTCGACGACCTCGAGCATCGCGAAGGCTTCGTGCGTGTGATTCGCGATCAGGCCGAGCGATTGCAGGCGCTGGTCGAGGACCTGCTCGCGCTCTCCGAACTCGAACGACCAGACGCGCGCCTGCGGCTCGAGCGCTTCGATCTGCGCCCGCTGGTGGAGCGCGCCATGGCCATGCTGCGCGAGCGCGCCGAGCGCAAGCAGCTCGAGTTCGTGCTGGTGCCCGGCGCGCCCGTGCCGTTGCGGGCCGATCGGGGCCGCATCGAGCAGGTGGTCGCAAATCTGCTCGACAACGCGATCAAGTACACCGAGCGCGGTGCGGTGACCGTCGCGCTGGGCGGCGACGAAGCGCACGCCTGGTGCGAGGTGCGTGACACGGGTGCCGGCATTCCACCCGATGATCTGAGCCGCGTGTTCGAGCGCTTCTACCGCGTCGACAAGTCACGGGTGCGGGACGTGGGCGGAACCGGTCTCGGGCTCTCGATCGTCAAGCACATCCTCACGCTGCACGAGGGCGACATCGAGGTCGAGAGCGCGCCGGGTCGCGGTTCGCGGTTTCGCTTCGAGCTGCCGCGCGAAGGCTCGGGTCCGAGCGAGAGCTGAGCGCGAGTGGTCCACCGAGTTCTCGGCGCTCTCCACGTTCGGCAATCTCGCGTTCACAAGTGTTTCCGGGCGCTTCACATGCCCGTCACCGCGGGCCCTCATCGCGCGGCTAGAGTGCTGCGTGTGGGGAGTGTCGGCCTCGACGGCGTTTGCCGCCAGCATCCGGGAAGGTGCGCTACTCGTTGGCCCGTCGTGTGGATTGACATCCAGCCAGCCCAGCGCCGACCCCCCATCCTCTAATCGACCGTGCTGTAGATCTTGAACGAGCCCTTGCGCTCCGCGATCGCACGCAGCCAGGTCATCCGCTGAGTGCGGCCCTCGTCGTCGCGCGCGACGAGCGTGAGCCGGCTGTGCAGTTTGAAATTGCGGTACGTCATGGTCGAGTCGACCTCGAAGCGCACGAACTCGTAGAAGTGCCCGCCGAAGTCGCGCACGGCCTCGGACGTGCCCGCGGCAAGCCGCACGTTCAAGACGCGCCACGCGTCGTCCCACTGGAGTCCGGTCGCCGGCCGACTCTCCGGGAACTCGCGCCACAGAATCTCGCGGAACTCCTGCTCGCTCACGCACAGGGCCCGCAACGAGTCGCGATTGCTGCGATGAAGCGCCCGGCACACGGCGCGGCCGAGCGCGTCGAGGCTCGGGGCTCCGCCAACGAATCGCAGGCGAACGAGCGACGCGCCGGGCCGACGACCCAGCACCACCGACATGGACTCGGGATCCACGTTCGGGTACCAGCCGGGTGAGTCACGGACCGAATACACACGACGCTTCGGGGTCGAGTCCGGGGCGTTCGACGCGACCGCTCCGACCAGCGTGAGCCACGATCCCGCCACAACCAGCGCCCACACCAGCGATCTCGGTGCGTGCGCGCGGATCGCAGGCAAGACTTTCACCACGAAAGTCCTCACGAGCCGAACGACAGCGCGAGCGAGAAGGAGCGATGTCCGCGGTAGCTCGTGACCACCTGGTCCCCTTGCCGCTGCTGGATCTCGGGATGGATGAGGTTCCTTCCCGAGGCCTTCATTCGCGCGCTTCCGAACGGTGTGAAGCTCAGCGTCACGTCGAGGCTCGTGGTCGGTTGATCGTAGATGTCCGGAAGCGGATCGAGCGCCAGCGTGTGCAGCCGCTCACCGGTTGCGCCGAACAGCACCGCCAGCTCGAGCCCCGGTTTGGGTGCGTAGCCGATCGCGGCATTCAACAGATAGTTCGCCTGGCCCTGCAGCGGGTGCTCGGTGGTGCCGTTGCGCGAGACCTCGGGCTTGAGCTTGATCTCCGAAGAGATGAACGAGGCGTTCGAGTTGAGCGTCAGGCCCCGGAGGCGCTTGGAGAGGCGCTCGAGACCCGCGCGAAGCTCGAGTTCGACCCCGAGGTTGCGGCCCGAGTCGGAATTGCGCGGAACCAGGAGTGCGGGGGCGCCACCCTGAATCGCGCGTTCGATGGGCTCGTGCATCGCTTTGTAGTAGAACCCCGCCGCGATGACCTCCGACAGCGTAGGAAACGCTTCGACGCGCACGTCGTAGTTGTCGATCGTGGCGCGCTGGAGGTCCGGGTTTCCGGCCAATCGCAACCCGCCCGCGTACTCGAGCGCCGGACTCGGCGACAGCTCGTTGAGATCCGGCCGCGACACGGTGCGGCTCGCGCCGAGCCGCAGATTGATCGCGTCGGAGGCCGCCCAGGTCAGGTTCGCCGACGGCAGCACGTCCTGGTTGTCGAGCGTGCCGCGCCGGGTGATCACGCCGGGCGCGAACAGGTCGAAGGTGCGAACGTCCTGGAAGCCGGATTCGACGCGCACCCCGAAGTTGGTGCGCAGCCGCTTTCCAAACGGAAGGTCCACGCTCACGAACTGCGCCGTGACGCGCTGCTCGGCGTCGTAGTTGTCGACATCGAGCGTGCTCTCTTCGACGTAGCCGGAACTGTCGGCGCCGCCATAGGCGAACACCGAGTCGGGCGGCAGCGTGGTGTCGACTCCGCCGCGCGGAATGAAGTCGAACCGGCGGTAGCGGTTGGTGCGCTCCTTCAGCTGCCGATCGTAGCCGAGCATCACCTTGCCGTTGCCGAGCGGGCCGAAGCGCAACGGCACCGAAGCAGTCAGACTGCCGCCCCAGCCCTGATCGTTCAGGTCGCCGAACTCGCGGCTCCCGACCGAGCCCAGCGACGTGTATTCGACGAGATTGCCGTTCCCGTCCGGATAGTAGTTGCGGTCGTACGCGTACTCGCGCCGATCGGGCTGCTGGCGGCGTGCGCTCGAGCGGGTGAGTTTCCAGTCGATGCCCGCGTTCAGGAGCCCGGAAAGGGTGTGCTGTCCGTTGAGAGTTCCCGACATCACGTTGCGTTCGACGTACAGGAGCCGCGTGTCGCGGTGCTGAATCGGGCGCTCGGTGAAGTCGAGACGATTGACGTCGGTGCCGATGTAGCTGCGCACCTCGTCGTCGGCGCTCTGGGTGTAGAGGCCGCGCAGATGCAGTGCGTGGCGCGGCGAGAGGCGATAGCTGAGGCCCGAGATGCCGCCGAGGGTCACCGACTCCTCGTACTTCGTCTCGTCGTAGGCGTAGATCGTGTCGCGCAGACTGTTCTGGAAGTACAGCAGCGACTGGTCGCGGCGATCGTAGGACCGCGACAGGCTCCAGGATTCGATGATGCCGAGCGGGCGTCCGAACAGCTTGAACTCGTCCCCGTAGGTCGCCGAGTAGCTCGAGTTCGGAAGCGTTCGTACGCCATTGGGACTCCAGACGCCCCGAAAGGTTCCCGCCAGCTTCGCCATCGTCGACTGGCGCACGTTGCCGCGGAACAACTTTCCGTCACCCACTTCCGCAAACACCTGGTCGGGAATGCGGCGGGAGTCGGCGCCGAATCCGAAGATGTCGGCGCGGCTCGAGGCGTAGGTCTTGCGCGTCCCGAAGGTCACGTCTTCCGCGACGCTCTGCGAGACCGAGAACTGCCACGTGCGTTTGCCGGGAAAGTCCTTGGTACGGACCTGCACGTCGCCGCCGCCGAATTCTCCGGGGCGATCGGCCGTGTGCGTCTTCTGAACCACGATGTTCTCGAGCAGGGTGGCCGGGAGGAGATCGAGCGGGACCACGCGCTTGTTCTCCTCGGGACTCGCGAGGCGCACCCCGTCGACCTCGACCGAGCTGTAGCGCTCGCCGAGGCCGCGAACGAACACGTACTTGCCGTCCGAAACCGAGAGGCCCGTCACACGCCGCAGCACTTCGGCCGCATCCTTGTCGGGCGATTTGCGGACCTGTTCGGCGCTCACGGCGTCGCCGACCGAGGATGACTTCCTGCGCGCGGTGAGCATCGAGATCTCACTGTTCTGCTTCGCCTTCGCCTCGACCACGATCTCTTCCTGCTGGATCGCCTCGGACGCGAGCGCGGTGCTGAAGGGAACCAGCTTGCCGGCCTCGATCACGATTCCCTCGATCCGCTTGCGCGCGTACGAGAGCGCGCGAATCTGAATCGCATAGGTGCCTGCCGCGGCTTCGAGCAGATAGGTGCCGTCGGCGTTGGTGATGCCGCCCACCCGGCGCAGGGTCGTATCGCGCGGCACCAGCAGCACGTCGGCGAATCCGATCGGATCGCCGGTGTCGATGGCGACCACCCGGCCCTGGATCTTCCCGGTCGCGGCCAGCGAGGCGGTGGCAAGCCCACCGGTGAGAAGCAACGAAAGCGAAAACCCCCACGCGTGCGCTCGCGCGAGGCATCGGCGGCCCGCAGTGCGGCCCATTCGGATTTCCTCCTGAAGGTTCACAGCTCGTGCATCGCCCCCCGGGAGTGGGGCGGGATCTCACGCGCGAGGCCCGGCGACGAGTTGCCGTCGCCGAGCCCTGACGCGCGCGGGGGTTTCACTAGTCCAGGTGGGTGATCTTTCCGGTCGAGGTCTGACCCGAGGCGAGCACCCTGTAGAAGTAGATGCCGCTCGGGATGCCGTCTTCGATCGACCAGGTGAGGGTGTGCGGACCGGCCGCCATCTCGCGGTTCGCGAGCGAGCGCACGTGACGTCCGTCGGCGCCGTAGATCTCGACCGAGACCGGGCCCGCCTGGGGCAGCGCGAACGAGATGTTCACCTGATTGCGGAACGGGTTCGGCTGGCTGCGCGCCACGAACACGTTGCCTTCGCTGATCGGGCGCACGCCGAGCGGTCCGCAGAACACCGCGGGAGCGGCCGGCGCGGCGACGCAATGGGCTTCCCACGTCGCATCGTCGCTGATCGCGAGGCCGGCGGTCTTGAAGTTGTAGACGATCGAGTTCAGCAGCGTGTAGCCGGTGCCGCGGCGCCACTGAACGCCCTGAGTCGATCCCGGGAGCGTCGGGCCGCTGCGCTTGTCGCCGATGAAGGTCACGTTGGCGACCGTCATGTTCGAGCGTCCCGCGCACTGGACCTGATCGAAGTTGAATTCGTTGTTGTCGGCTTCGATGCCGCGCTCACCGAACTGAGTGAGTGCCGGAGCCTGATTCGGCGCCACCCGCACGACCGCGAACTGCAGACGATTGCGCGAGCCCAGCTGTGAGTCGATGCCGTCGTCGGTGCCGTCGATCGCGATCAGGTACTTCTGGTCCATCGCGCCACCGAACCACTCGAAGCCGTCATCCGCGCCGCGGAACGCCTGCAGGAAGTCGCCCCTGGTGCCGCGACCGCATGCGTTCCAGGTGAACGAGTTCAGTTCATTGTTCGTGGTGATCTGCTTGCCGGCGTATTCGACCCGCACGTAGCGGAGCGCACCCGAGCAGTCCTCGTCGTCGTTCCCGCCGTAGAAGCCGATCGCGCCGCCTTCGCTGGCCGCCGAGTCGCCGGCGCAGGAGTTGACGACGTTTGTCTTTGCGCGGCCGTTCAGGAAGATGCCGCCGACATCCCCGCGCAGCTGCGAGCCGGGAGGCGCGTTCGAGGTGATGATGATCGGCGCACACGCGTTGCCGACGGCGTAAATTCTGCCGCCGCGCTCCGCGATGATCGTGCCCAGCGTCGCGACGTCTTCGAGAATCACGACGCCCGGGGCAACCGTCAGCTGTCCGCCGTTCTTGATGCGGAGCTGGCCGCGCACTTCGTAGTTGCTGTCCGGCGACCAGAACGCATGCCCGGTGATGCTGACATTGTTGTAGACCGCGAGCGGACGGGGATCCGGCATGCCGACCAGGTGCAGATCCTGGCGGGATGCGCCGGTCGAGTCGTAGTAGGTCCAGCCCTGAGTCCAGTCGTCGCCGAGATTCGGTCCGATGCCGCCCTTGAAGCACACCTGCTTGAAGAAGCCGTCGGCGGGAACGCTGACCGCGCTCGTGAACGCCGGGCTGCCGCCGGCCGGCTGGAAGTTGTTCAGCGGGTAGATGCCGCCGGTGAGGAGCGGGTCGTCGTAAGCGTTGTGGACGTAGGTGACGGTGCCGAGTGTCGCGGCGGTGGTGCCGCCCGGACAGCTCGGCGCGCCGACGCCCGCGGTGCCGGAAAACTGACCGACCAGCGTGCCGCTCGCGTTGTTGTTGAACAGCAGGTTGCCGTCGAACACCAGCTGGGCCGAAGCATTCCCGGCCGCAAGTGCGACGAGCCCAAGGGCGACGAGCCCACGACAGACTGAGCGAAGACCAGAGCGTGCAGCGAGACGCATGGAGCTCCCCCTCGAGGATGTGAATGGCGGCGGTTCGCGTGACCTGGATGGTGAGCGCATGGCTCCCGTCCAGAACGCCGGGAACTTAGGCAGCGAGCGGAACGCACCGATGTGTGCGAAATGAACACGCGGTTAAAGCGCAGCCGGGCATGCCGAAACATCTTTGTTCCATGCCGGTCGCAGGTTCGTAGCCTCGGCCGCCTAATTTGGACGCGAGCACGGCCAATCGTGACGTCCCCAACCGCGGAGACCCGATGTCGCACGAGTGGAGACGCGATGCCTCGCCCGCCACGGCGGTCCTGTTGCTCGACCCTCCCGACCACGCTCCGGCCGGGCGCGCTTCGCCACGACGGCGCGGTCGGCCCGCGATCATGTCGCGCGAGGAAGTGCTCGAGATGATTCGCCGGCTGGCGTCCCGCCCCGAAGGTCTGTTTCGCGTGCACGACACGCACGGCCACGTTTACGCGCGGGCCCGGCGCCAATTCGGCTCGTGGGCAGCGGCGGTGCGCGCGGCGGGTGAGAACTATGCGCAAGTGGTTGCCGCTGCGCGTCGTCGCTCGGCGGCGTCGCGGCGCCAGGCCACCGAAACGAGGGAGTGAGCCGTCGGCTCGTTTACTTCGTGTTAACGCGCGCGAGAAATTGCGGCAACCCGACCCCGGTAGGTTCCCGGAGATTTCGGCAACCTGTCCGCGACGATCGCGCAGGGGCCGAAAGCGCTTTCTTCCCGGAGGCCGGATGCCGGACGTTCCTCGAAGTCCCGCAGCAAGGTTCCTGATCCTCGCCGTGCTCGCGCTCGTCACCCCGTGCGCCGTTCGCGCTCAGTCCACCCCGGAGAGCCCCGCCACCGAGGCGTCCGCCACCGAAGCACTCGGCCGCATCGAGGGCATGAGCGAGCAGCTCCAGACGCTGCAGAGCGATGTCGACAAGCTCAAGCGCTTCAAGTTCTCGGGCTACGTGCAGGCCCGCTACGAGATCGGCGAGACCTCGAGCGACACGGTCAAATCCGCCGGTAGTCCCGCCACTCTCACGCTCGCGAATCGCGATCGCTTCTACCTGCGCCGCGCGCGGCTCAAGCTCACCTACGACCCGACCTCGCGCAGCCACGCGGTGCTGTATCTAAACGGTGCCAGCACCGGCAACACGCTCAACATCACGTTGCTCGAAGCCTACGTATCGCTGCTGGATCCGTGGACGACCGATCACCGGCATCAGCTGTGGGTCGGTCAGATGAACGTGCCGTTCGGCTGGGAAGTCGAACGTTCTTCGTCGGCGCGCGAACTTCCGGAGCGCTCGCGCGCCGAGAACGTGCTGTTCCCGGGCGAGCGCGACCGTGGAGTGAAACTCGTGAACCCCTGGACTCCGCACTTCGAAACCACGCTCGGGGTGTTCAACGGAGGCGGCACGCTCGACGCGACGTTCGGCACCGAGGATCCGACCCGCGCGAAGGATCTGGTGGGGCGTGCGCGCTTCTCGCAGGGCCGCTTCGACGTCGCGGTCTCGGGCTACCGGGGCTCGACTCTGGTGCCGCTGACCGGCGGCGACGTCGCGCTCGACAAGACACGCTTCGGCGCCGACGCGCAGGCCTACTGGGAACTGCCCTCGGCGGGGGGTGGTTCGCTGCGCGCCGAGTGGTACGCAGGCACCCAGCCCAACGCGGACTCGCTCAAGACCCTGGTCGTGGCGCCGACGTCGGGCAATCCGGTCACGCTGTTGCGGGCCGGCGCGGATCCCTCGCATCTCGCCACCGAGTTCCACGGTGGCTACGTGATGTGGGCGCAGAACCTCGGCGATCAGGCGCAGCTCGCGGCCCGCTACGAGTTCTTCGATCCCGATGACGCCGTCGAGCACGACCAGTTCGAGCGGTTGAGTGTCGGCGCGAACTTCTTCTATGACGGCACCACTCGGTTGACGCTCGCCTACGACATTCCGCGTACCGATCTGCGCAACGCGAGCGGCGGCTACGACGATCCGTCCGACAATCTCTGGACCTTTCAGGTCCAGCTGCGCTATTGAGCGGGGGACTCATGAAGCTTCGCAGTTTCGCGACCACGCTGGGACTTGCCGTGACGCTGATCGCCGGCCTGTCTGCACCCGCACGCGCTGCGCGCGGCATCACGATCAAGGGTTCCGACACCATGGTGATCCTCGGCCAGCGCTGGGCCGAGGCTTACATGGGTGCGTCGCCGGGCGCGATCATCCAGGTGACCGGCGGTGGCTCCGGCACCGGCATTGCGGCGCTCATCAACGGCACCACCGACATCTGCCAGTCCTCGCGCGCCATGAAGGACGACGAGCGAAAGAAGCTGCGCGACCGGTACCAGACGCTCGGCACCGAGATCCCGGTCGCGCGCGACGGGCTGAGCATCTATCTCCACGAGTCGAACACCGTGAAGTCCCTCACGATCCCGCAGCTTCGCGAGATCTACACCGGCGTGATCACGAACTGGAAGGCGGTCGGCGGCCTCGATGCGCCGATCACGTTGTACAGCCGCGAAAACAACTCCGGCACCTACGTGTACTTCAAGGATCACGTGCTGCTGGGCCGCGACTACTCCGCTCGCTGTCAGACCCTGCCCGGTACCGCGGCGGTCGTGAACGCCGTGGCCCGCGATCCGAACGGCATCGGCTACGGCGGCGCGGCGTACGCCGCAGGCGTTCGCGAGTGTGGCGTCCAGAAGGCCACGGGCGGCCCCGCCGTGCTTCCGACCGAGGCGACGATTCGCGACGGCACCTATCCAATCACGCGCTTTCTCTACTTCTACACCCGCACCCGACCCGCCGGCGATGTGAAGAAGTTCGTCGACTGGGTGTTGTCGGCGGACGGACAAGCACTCGCGACGAAGGTCGGCTACTTTCCGGTGCGTTGAGGCTCGACTTCCCCGGCGAGCAGCGCGCGTGCGCGCTCGTCGTGGCCACCTGCGTGCGCTTCACTTCGTAGAGGAGTTCCCCGGATGCGTTCTTCCACCTGGCTGCTCGCCCTGGCCGTTGCGGCGCTGGTCGGCTGCGCGCCGACGCGGCAGAAGGCGATCACGATCAAAGGCTCCGACACCATGGTGATCCTCGGGCAGCGCTGGGCCGAGTCCTACATGGCGTCCCATCCCGGTGCCGTCATCCAGGTCACCGGCGGTGGTTCGGGAACCGGAATCGCGGCGCTCATCAACGGAACGACCGACATTTGTCAGTCCTCGCGCGCCATGAAAGACGAAGAGAAACAGCAGGCCGCGGCCAAACTCGGAACCCCGCCGGTGGAGGTCGTGGTGGCGCGCGATGGCCTCTCGATCTACGTCGCCGACTCGAATCCGGTGAGGGAGCTGACGCTCGCTCAGATCAAGGCGATCTACACCGGCCAGGTGACGAACTGGAAGGACGTCGGAGGCAGCGACGCGGCGATCACGGTGTACGGACGCGAGAACAACTCGGGAACCTACGTCTACTTCAAGGAGCACGTGCTCGAGGGCGCGGACTTCGCCGCGATCGTGCAGACGCTGCCCGGTACCGCGGCGGTCGTGAATGCGGTGTCGCAGGATGCGAAGGGCATCGGCTACGGCGGTGCGGCGTATGCGACGGGCGTGCGCGACCTCGCGGTCCGCAAGGACGCCACCAGCGAAGCGGTGTTGCCGACGCTCGAGAACATGAATTCGGGCAGCTATCCGATCGCGCGCAGTCTCTACTACTACCTCGCCACCCCCGGCAACGAGGCGGTGATGGACTTCATCGCGTTCGCGCTCTCGGACTCGGGCCAGAAGCTCGTCACCGAGGTGGGGTACTTCCCGGCGCAATGAGCTCGACGCTCGACCGCATCGGCTCGCTGGATCACTCGGGGGCTCGCGCCGCAGCGCGCCGGCGGGGCCAGCGCGTCGCCGAGGTCGTGATCGCGGTCGCTCTGCGCGTCTGCGCGTTCATGGCGGTTGCGGGCCTGCTTCTGATCATGGTGTTCGTCTTCCGCGAGGCGCTGCCGGTGCTGCTGGACGCCGAGACCATGAAGGAAGCGAGCCTCGGCCACTACTTCAAGACCGACATGTGGCAGCCGGTCGGCGACATTCCCAAGTATGGATTGCTGCCGTTGCTGGTCGGAACGCTCAAGATCGTGCTGGTGGCGATGGCGTTCGCGGTCCCGGTCGGCGTGCTGGCCGCGGTGTTCGCCTCCGAGTTCGCGCCCGCGCGCATCCGCGAGGCGCTCAAGCCCGCGATCGAGATCCTCGCCGGCATCCCGTCGGTGGTGCTGGGCTTCTTCGCCCTGATGGTGATGGCGTCGTGGATCCAGGCGCTGACGCACGCGCCCTATCGTCTGAACGCGCTCAACGCCGGCGTGGCGCTCGGCCTGGGCGTGCTGCCCACGATCTTCACGGTGTGTGAGGACGCCCTGCGCGCGGTGCCGCGTTCATTTCGCGAGGCCTCGCTCGCGCTCGGAGCGACCCCGTGGCAGACCGCGTGGAGCGTGACGCTGCCGGCGGCTGGCGCGGGAGTCTCGGCCGGCATTCTGCTCGGCCTCGCGCGCGCGGTCGGCGAGACCATGATCGTGCTGATGGCGTCGGGGAACGCGGCCATCGTGTCGGGCAGCGTGTTCGACTCGGCACGCACGCTCTCGGCCAGCATCGCGGCCGAGCTGGCCGAAGTGGTGTTCGGCAGCCCGCACTACTCCACGTTGTTCTTTCTCGGCGCGATCCTGTTCGTGACCACCTTCACGATCAACGTGGTGGCCGGCTTCTTCGTCGATCGACTGCGCAAGCGGCTGGCGGGCGGATGAGCGCCCCCGCCTGGGCACCCACGCTGCGCGCGCTCCCGAGGCGTCGCGCGGGCGACGCGAGCGGCGTGGCGTTCACCGTACTCACCGCATTCGCAGCGTTCCTCATCGTGCTCATGGTCGCGATCATCATGGGCAACATCACGTGGTTCGGCTGGCGCACCGTGACGTGGGAGTTCCTGACCGCCAATCCGCGCGTCGGCATGACCGAAGGCGGGATCCTGCCCGCGATCTTCGGCACCGTGGCGCTCGTGATCCTCATGGTGATCGCGCTGGTGCCGTTCGGGGTCGGCGCGGCGATCTACCTGAGCGAGTACGCAAATCCGAATTCCTGGTTCACGCGCGCGGTGCGCTTCTCGGTCAACAATCTCGCCGGGGTGCCGAGCATCGTGTTCGGGTTGTTCGGACTCGGGTTCTTCATTCAGTTCGTGGGTCGCAGTCTCGATCGCGCGACCGGCCAGGACCTGTTGTGGGGTCAACCCTCGCTGTTGTGGGCGGCGCTGACTCTGGCGCTCCTCAACCTGCCGGTGGTGATCGTGACCGCGGAAGAAGCCCTGCGCACCGTACCGCGCGAGATGCGCGAGGCCTCCATGGGGCTCGGAGCCACGCGCTGGCAGACGATCCGCTACGTGCTGCTGCCCCAGGCGCTGCCGGGCATCCTCACCGGCGCCATCCTGTCGGTTTCCCGCGGTGCCGGCGAAGTGGCGCCGATCATGTTCACGGGCGCCGCGTACTTCCTGCCGTATCTGCCCAGCTCGCCCACCGATCAGTTCATGGAGCTCGGCTATCACGTGTTCGTGCTCTCGACCCAGTCGCCGAACGTTGAGCAGACCAAACCGATCCTCTACGGAACGGTGCTGGTGCTGCTATTGATCACCTTCCTGCTCAACCTGACCGCAATCCTTCTTCGCGCACGACTGCGGGCGCGCCTGGCCGGGAGGCATTAGGATGTCGGTGCGTACGCCGGTTCGAAAACCCGCCCCGCCGTTGCCGGCCGCCTCGTTGCGCCGTCCGAGCGGGACACCCGAGGAGGAGCGCGTGACGGTTCGCACCGAGGCGCCGCCGGTCCTGGGCACTCGCGACTTCCATCTCTATTACGGCTCGCATCACGCGTTGAAGGGCGTGACGATCGGGATCCCCGGCCACAGCGTGACCGCGATCATCGGTCCTTCGGGGTGCGGTAAGAGCACGCTCCTGCGCTCGTTCAATCGCATGAACGACCTGATCGCCGGCGTCCGCACCGAAGGCGAAATCCGGGTCGCCGACATTCAGGTGCTCGCGCCCGGCACCGACGTGGTCGAGCTGCGCCGCCGCGTGGGCATGGTGTTCCAGCGCCCGAATCCGTTCCCGAAGAGCGTGTTCGAGAACGTCGCGTTCGGCCTGCGCATGCTGGGCCTGAAGGATCGCGGCGAACTCGAGGCGCGCGTCGAACTGTCGCTGCGCCGCGCCGCGCTGTGGGACGAGGTGAAGGACCGTCTCGAACGTTCGGCGCTGCAGCTGTCGGGTGGACAGCAGCAGCGGCTGTGCATCGCGCGCTGTCTGGCGGTCGAGCCCGAGGTGATCCTCATGGACGAGCCGGCTTCGGCGCTCGATCCGACCGCGACCGCACGTATCGAGGAGCTGATCCTCGACTTGAAGGCGACCTATACGATCGTGGTCGTGACCCACAACATGCAGCAGGCCGCCCGCATCTCGGGCTCGACGGCGTTCATGCTTTCCGGCAACCTGATCGAGTATGGTGAAACGGGGCAGATCTTCACCAGCCCGCGCGAGAAGGTCACCGAGGACTACATCACCGGACGGTTCGGCTAAGCCCATGGAACGCCACTTCGATCAGGAACTCGACGTCCTCAAGCAGACGCTGCTGCGCATGGGCGGAGCCTCGGAAGCCATCGTCCAGAAGTCGATCGAAGCGCTCAAGCGTCGCGACATGGCGCTCGCCGAGGAAGTGTTCGCGGACGACAAGGCGGTCGACCGGCTCGAGATCGACATCGAGGAGCGCTGCGTGAGCCTGCTCGCGTTGCGTCAGCCGCTCGCGACCGACCTGCGCTTCATCACGGCCGCGCTCAAGATCTCGAACGATCTCGAGCGCATCGCCGACCACGCGGTGAACATCGCCGGGTGCGTCAAGCGCCTCGACACCGAGCCGCCGCTCAAGGTGACGGCGGACATTCCGCGACTCGCGCAACTCGCGGGAGCGATGCTGCGCGAGTCGCTCGATGCGTTCGTGCGGCTCGACGCCCCGACCGCCCGCGGGCTGCTGCGCCGCGACGACGAGGTCGACGATCTGGCACACGACCTGTTCCGCGAGCTCCAGCAAGGCATGTGCGACGATGCCGCGACGATCTCCCGCGCGCTGCAGCTCATCCTCGTGACGCGGAATCTCGAGCGCGTCGCCGACCTCGCCACCAACGTGGCGGAAGAGGTCGTGTTCGTGGCGGAGGCCCGCATCGTCAAGCACCACGCCGAGGAAAAGCTCGGCGGCGGGATGGCCGCGGGCGAGGACTTCGCGCGGTCGTAGGGCGCTCGCCGGCCTGCGGATCCAGCGGCCTCGTCAGTCGCGTCCGCGTCGAACCCTGGCTCTCACCGCTTCGAGTTCCGCATCGCGCCCGCTCGCGATGTCGTGCTGCGAGCGAGTGACGAGCAGGTCGGGTTCAAGTCCCGCATCCGGGCGCGGGCCGTCGGAGAACTGCCCGATCAGCGGCAGGTCGAGTTCGATACCCGAGTTCGGCAGCCGCAGGAAGAAGAACGCGCCTCCATTGATGCCGCGCTGATTCCCCCCGGTGGGTTGCCCGACCAGCGTTCCGAGCTGATTGCGTCTGAGCGTCTGCGCGAACTCGAACGTGGCCGAGCTGTTCGCAGCGCCGATCAGCACCCACACACGGCCCGCGTACCGCGGCGCGATGGGCTGGATGGCGCTTCCGGGATCGTCGTCCGCGTCCCTTCGCAGCCGGTAGAAGCCATTCGAGGAGTCCACTGCCGCGGCGCCCCAATTTCGAAACGAGGGATCCCACGTGTCGAGATAGGGCACCAGGTCGTCCGGCACCTTCCGATAGCGCACTCGGCGATGGAGCGCCTCGCGCGGCACCTCGTGCGCGGCGAGGTGCGCGATCAACTCGTCGCCCACGTCCATGCCACCTTCGTTGCCGCGCAGGTCGATCACCAGGTCGGCGACGTCTCTCTGGACGAGCGTCTGCATCGACTCGGTGAGAAACGACTTCCAGTCCCACTGGCTGTCGTAGAGCGCCCAGGTCGGCATGCGCAAATGCCCGATGCCGTCGTCGAGCAGCCGAAACTCCCACGCCGGTGCGGCCTCGCCGTCGCGCGCCGTGGCGGCTGCGGTCATCGCTGCGAGGCGGGCCTCGGCTGTCTGCGGCTGCACGGCCAGCTCGTAGATGGCGCGTTCGTCGACCCCTCGGACGCGAAGCGTCATTTCGGAGGACGTACTCGGAAAGAACAGCGGAAAGTAGACATCGAACGCTTCGATGCGATCGGTGCCCTGAACCTCGAGACCGCTGACGCGCTTCGCGGTGTTGTTCCCGTCGGCTCGCGCGACCGTCATGAGGCGCGAAAGGATCGTTTCGACCGGGGTGCCGTTGATCGCCAGGACCTCGGTCCCGGGCTGCACGCGCGGATCGTCGACGAAGGACTTCGAAACGATCATTCGGCGCCCGAGCCAGCGGAAGTAGAAGGGGACACGACCCGCCCGGAACAGCGCCTGCTGCGTGGCCTTCTTCTGGTTGTAGAAGTTCGGGTAGGTATGCCCGCACTTGACCCTGGCCGCGAACACGGAGAACGCGATGTAGGCATCGGCCAGCGTGCGATCGCGACGTCCGCGCGCAGGCCGCTCGCGGTCTGAATCGACTCACGCGTGAGGACCGCGGCGGCTGCAGCCGGCGGACTCGCGGGGCCGGGCTGAGTCATGGCAGGAGCCGCGACGAGCAATCCGAGCATGACGAGCGAAGCAATGGCGCCACCTCGGGAATCGTCACTCATCGCCGACCCCGCGCCTCACGCGCTTGCGTTCACTCGCGATCCGCTTGCTCTCGAGCCGTCGCGTGACCGCGGAACGACTCGGTCTTGTCGCGACCCGCCTCTTCGGCTTGCGCGCGCGTCGCTCGAGCTCTTCCCACACCCGCTCGAGCGCCGCTTCGCGGTTGCGCATCTGCGAACGACTCTCGGTCGCGATGCGCGTGATGCCGCTCGGCAGGTGCTTCACCCGCACGCTCGACTCGGTCTTGTTCTTCTTCTGGCCGCCGGGTCCGGATGACTTGAAGGGCGTGACCTCGCTGTCGCGCGCGATCTTCTCGAGATGCTCGGGCAGCGGCATTGGACTCAGCGCGAGCGCGCGACCTGGGAGCGCACGCTCGCCCCGAGTTCGCTGGTGTAGAGCTGACCGCCGAACAACTGAGCGATCCGCGACCCGTCGGGCGAGAATGCGACGGCGCCTTGTGACGTGAGGCCGCTCGCCACCACGCGACTGTTGGTGCCGACCAGGTCGACCACGTAGAGCCGCGCCACGGTCTGCTGCTGCTGCTCGAGCTGTTCGAGCGCCCACAGCGCAGCCTTGCGCCCGTCGCGAGACCAGGCGATCGGAGCGGACAGCAGGCTGTCGCCCGGTGCGAGCAGCACGCGTCGCGTGGTCGCCGCGGTCGCGTTGCGGAGCCACAGCTCGTGCGCGCCCTGCAGATACAGCACCTGCACGCCCTGATCACTCCAATCGAGCGAGGCGACCGCGGCACCGAGCGGCAGGCCGAGATCGAACGGTGAACCCGCGCCGCTCGAGGCGAGCCACTGCTGGAGCGCCGAGGCGACCGACGAAGTCTGGTAGAGCAGCGCACTCGCATCGGGCGCAAACGCGACCGGCAGGCCGGCGCCCGGGGACTCCAGCGCGCCGCTCGGCTGCGAAACGATGCGCAGCGATTCGGGATCGAACTCCGAGTCGAGCCGCGACCACGCCACGCGCGATTCGTCGTCCGAGATCGCGAACAAATGGGCGCACACTCCGGAACACGTCGCCACGAGCTGGCTCGCGCCTGCGCCGAGCGGGCGCCGCCGCAGCTCGACCCGGTCGCCGGCGACGCCGGTGTCGCTCACGAACGACTCGTAGTAGACGAACCCGCCGTCCTCCGACAGCCGCAGCGAACCGGTCGGCGCGGCATCGAGAAGCCGGATCGCGCCGGAGCTCGCGCTCATGGCGATCAGCGCTTCGGAGCCAACGCCCGCCGCTGAGCCGGCGACTCCGACCAGCTCGTTGGTGGCCGCGGACCAGACGAGTGCTCGCTGGGGCGCGAACAGGTTCGCGGCCCCCAGTGCCACGCCGCGATCATCGAACCCGGGTCCCAGCGTAGAGTTATCCGCGTCCTTGGAGCACGAAGCGACGACGAGCGGAATGAGCGCAAGAAGGAGCGGATGGAAACGGCGAATCACGGGCACCTCGCGGTGGAGTGGTGGCGCGGGAAGCGGTCGCCCGGTGCGGCGGCGAGGTTAGCACAGCCCTCGGAGGCGTCCGCCACCGGCCGGGTGCCGCGCTCGCCGCTTGCCGGGCCCGCGCGCGGCTACCTAGACTGCCCCGGTCCCCGTGTTCCGGTACCCCTCGGAGGTTCCATGCGTCTCTCGATTCCGCTGGCGCTCGCGCTCGTTGCACTGGCCGCGAACGCGGCCGTGCCGCTCGCCGCCCCCAGGCCGAAGCAACCGGCGCCGCCGCCGCGTGCCGTGACGGCGCCGACCTCGGCGATCACCGCCGCGACGTTTCCGATCGCAAAGCACCAGCTCGCGAACGGGCTCACGATCCTGACCCACGAAGATCACAGCGTGCCGACCGTCACGTTCTGGCAGTGGTTCAAGGTCGGCTCGCGCAACGAACAGCCGGGCATCACGGGGATCTCTCACTTCTTCGAGCACATGATGTTCAACGGCTCGAAGAACGTGGCGCCCAAGGAATACGATCGCATCCTCGAGTCGAACGGCGGTTATTCGAACGCGTTCACCTCGAACGACCAGACCGCCTACTACGAGGACATCGCCTCGGATCGCGTCGGCGTGCTGTTCGAGCTCGACTCGGATCGCATGGCGTCCCTGTCGCTGCTGCCGGATCAGTTGAAGAGTGAGATCGAGGTGGTCAAAGAGGAGCGCCGCCTGCGCACCGACAACTCGATCCCCGGAATGCTCGACGAGCAGCTCTACGCCACCGCGTTCGTCGCCGGCCCCTACGGTTGGCCGGTGATCGGATGGATGAAAGACCTCGAGCGCATCACGCGCGAGGACTGCGTCGAGTACTTCCGCACCTACTACGCGCCGAACAACTGCATTCTGGTCGTCGCGGGTCACTTCGACACCAAGACCGTGCTGGCGCAGATCGAGAAGGCGTTCGGCTCGATCCCTGCGCAGAAGCCGCCGGCGGAGCCGTTCGACTCGGAACCCGAGCAGCGCGGCGAGCGGCGCGTGAACGTGCTCTACCCGGCCGAGGCCGAGAGCTTCCAGATCGGGTACAAGGCGCCGGGCGTCCGGGGCGACGACGTGTGGGTGCTCGACGTGATCAGCACCATCCTGTCGCGCGGCGAGTCGTCACGGCTGCACGAAGCACTGGTCGTCGATCAGCAGATCGCGCTCGACGCCTCGTCGTACTTCGGCACGCGGCTCAACCCCGGGCTGTTCGAGTTCGCGGTCGAAATGCGGCCGGGCAAGACGGCGGCCGACGGTGAACGCGCGCTGCAGGCGGTGCTCGACAAGTTCGTCAAAGACGGGCCAACCGATCGCGAACTGCAGAAGGCCAAGAACATCCTGGAGGCGCGCTTCGTGAAGGGACTCAAGACCAACAATGGAGTCGGCGAGGCGATCGCCTTCGCCGAGCACGTGCTCGGCGACTACAAGCGCATGTACGAAACGCCGGAGCGCTATCGCCGCGTCACCGCAGCCGACGTGAAGCGGGTCGCGAAGGAGGTGTTCGTCTCCACGCGCCGCACGGTCGCGGTGCTGGTGCCGGAATCGCGCGAGGGCGCGGGAGGTACGCCGTGAGCCGCCTCGAACCATCGTGGAGTGACCGCGCGCGCGCGGGATTTCTCGCCGTCGCGTGGGTCGCACTCGGTGCCTGCGTCGCGCTCGCTCCGGGCGAGGCGGTCGCGGCCGAGTTCCAGCTCCCGGCCTACACCAGGACGCAACTCAAGAACGGCCTCACCGTTTATGTGATGCCCACCAAGCGACTGCCGCTCGTCGACCTGAAGCTCATGGTGCGCGCCGGCTCGGTCAACGATCCGGTCGGCAAGGAAGGGCTCGCGAATCTGACCGGCAACATGCTCACGCAAGGCGCGGGCGCTCGCACCGCGAAGCAGCTCGCCGCCGACATCGAGTTCGTAGGCGGCGATCTCGGCGTGGCCACCGAAGCCGAGCGGCTGGTGATCTCGTGCGAGGTGCTGCGCAAGGACCTCGACACCGGACTCGCGATCTTCCACGACGTGGTCGTGGCGCCGACGTTTCCCGAAGCCGATTTCTCGCGCGTCAAGGAAGAGCAGGTCGGCGCGCTGGTGAACGGACGCGACGACCCCGGCACGGTCGCGGACCAGGCGCTGTTCCCGTTCCTGCTCGGCGACACGCGTCTGGCGCATCCGCCCGAAGGCTGGGAGGCGAGCGTCAAGTCCATCACCCGTGACGACGTGCTGCGCTTCCACGATCGCCACGCCCGCCCGAATCAGTCGGTGCTCGCGGTGGTGGGGGACGTCGACATCGCCACGCTGGTGCCGCGGCTGGAGAAGCTGTTCGCCGACTGGAAGCCGGGCGGCGAGCCGGCCGCGGAGCGGTACGACGCGAGCGTCGGCTTGAAGGGCCGGCAGGTGCGTGTGATCGAGAAACCCGAGGTCACGCAGACCCAGATCCGGCTCGCCTGCATGGGCGTGCCGCGCAGTCATCCGGACTACTACGCGATCCGGATCGCGAACACGATCCTGGGTGCCGGCTTCACCTCGCGACTCGTGAACGAGATCCGCGTGGTGCAGGGGCTCACCTACAGCATCCGCAGTCGCCAGAACATGTGGCGCAACTCGGGTTCGTTCGTTGTCACCACGTTCACGCGCAACCAGACGCTTCGAAAGTGCATCGACGCCACCATCGCGGAGATCAAGAAGCTGCGCGACGAGGGTCCGACGGTGGCGGAGCTCGACAAGTCGAAACGCTTTTTGACCGGGCAGTTCCCGCTCGGACTCCAGGCGCCCGACGATCTTGCGGACAATCTGCTGACCATCGACTTCTACGGCATCGATCCCCGGTTCGTCGAGACGTTCAGCGCCCGGGTGAACGAAGTCACCATGGAAGACGTGCGGCGGGTGCTCAAGACCAACTTCTGCGTCGAGGACCTGCGCATCCTGGTGGTGACCGATCCCAAGCTCGCACAGAAGGAGCTGGCGGGGCTCGGCACGATCGAGGTGAAGCCGATTCCGTAGCACCGATTGCGGAGGACTGGATGAGGCTCAGGCGGACGGTGCGAGGCGAGTTCGATCTCATCGATCGGCTCGTCTCGCGACTTCCGGCCGGTGACGGAGTCACGGTCGGCCCCGGCGACGACGCGGCGGTGCTGCGCCCGTCGCCGGACCGCGAGCTGGTCGCGACCACCGACACGTTCGTCGAAGGCGTGCACTGGGATGCGGCGTGGATGGATGCCGAGGCGATGGGCGCACGCCTCGCGGCCGCGAATCTGAGCGACCTCGCCGCGATGGCGGCGACGCCGCGCTGGGCGCTGGTGAGCCTCGGTGTCGGAGCGAGCCCGGTTCCCGAAACGCTCGAAGCCACGCAGCGCGGACTCGCGCGAGCGCTCGCGAAGCACGGGGCCGCGATCGTCGGTGGCAACGTGACGCGGACGCGCGGTGCCGCGTGGTGGAGCGTGACGCTGCTCGGCGAAGTCGCGAAGGGCGCGGCGTGGACGCGCTTCGGTGCGCGGCCCGGCGACCTGCTCGCGGTGACCGGCCGCCCGGGGCGCGCGGGGGCCGC
>JABFRW010000145.1 GCA_013140805.1 Candidatus Eisenbacteria bacterium | reverse complement strand
AGCAGGCTCATGGCGTCCGCGGTCCGACCCGAGTCTGAAAACTCGCCCCCCGCCGCCTCGACCGCGGGCAGCGAAGACATGTCGGCCCCGATCCGAAGCGCGCGGCGCGGCGCGGCTAGCGGCGAAGCGCACGCGACGACGCCGAGCCATGCTGCGATTCCAAGCCCCGTCAGCATCGCGCGCGTCATGACGGAGCGATCGCGCGTGCGTGAGCGATTCGTGCCTCTTCTCGCACCTCGGTATCGCGATCGGCGGTGGCTGCGCGTGACAACTCGGGAGCAATGCGTTCGAGCAACTGCAAGGGTTGCACCGCGTTCGATTGCGGCGCGCCTGCCGCGATCTCGCCGAGCGCCCACGCCGCGTGTGCACGCACCAGCGCGTCGGGGTCGCGCGCGAGCGTCGCGAGCAATGCCGGAACCGCGGTGGTTTCACGCCGGTTGCCCAGTGCGACGCACACATTGCGAAGGAATCCGGCGCGCGTCGCGCGGCGAATCGGGCTGGTCTCGAACAGCTCGAGGAAGCGGGCTTCATCGAGCGAAAGGAACTTGGTCAACGACCAGCCTTCGAGTGAGCGTGCGTGAAGCCGCGCCTCGGCGGCCGGCGGGGCGAAGCGATTCCACGGGCACACCTCCTGGCACACATCGCACCCGAACACCCAGTCGCCGATCGCGGCGCGCATGTCGAGCGGAATCGCGCCGCGATGCTCGATCGTGAGATACGAAATGCAGCGTCTCGCATCCACGCGATGCGGTGCCACGATCGCGCCGGTCGGGCACGCCTCGAGGCAGCGCGTGCAGGTACCGCAGCGCTCGCGAGCGACCGGCGAGTCTTCGACCAGTTCGTAGTCGATCAGCACCTCGCCGAGCAGGAACCACGAGCCGAGCGACTCCGACAACACGCCGGCGTGCTTGCCGACCCAGCCGATCCCGGCACGCTCGGCCCAGCCGCGTTCGAGAATCGCGCCGGTGTCCGAATACCACAGCGCGCGCGAACCCGGCACCAGTGCACGCGTGAAGTCCTCGAGCTGTCGCAGCCGATCGCGCATCACGCGGTGGTAGTCCTCGCCGGCCGCGTAGCGGGCGATGCGACCGAGCCGACGATCGCGCGCGGCATCGCGCTCGGGCGGATAACACATCGCCACCACCAGCACCGAGCGCAATGCCGACAGGAGCCGGGTGGGATCGGCGCGCCGTGCACGATGCTTGGGGCTTGCCAGGTACTCCATGCCGCCGTGCATGCCGGCGGCGAGCCACGCTTCGTAGTGCGCCTGGGCATCGAGCGGGCCGAAGCTCGCGACGCCGGCGGCCTCGAAGCCCAGCCGGGTCGCTTCTTCCTTGAGCTTCGCGGTGCGATCACGCGCCAGCTCGACTGTGGCCGCGTCGCTCACGACCGGGTCAGCGCGGCCTGCGAGTCGAATCGGGTGCCGCCGGCCGCTTGCCAGGCCGCAACGGGTTCTCGCGCTTTTCGAACGGGCGCACCGAGCCGGTGGCGGGCGGATCGCGAAGCGCGGCCGGCCGCAGCACTGCCGCTCGCTGAGGCGTCTGCGCATCGCGTCCAGTGAGCGAACGATTCTCCTGCGCCACGCGCTCCGCTGCGCGCCGCAACTCGGCGATCGGCGCTGCGCCCGCCGAGAGTTCCTCGATACGCGCACGCTGCAGCGGGAAGCCGCTCGCACGCTCGATGCGCTCGATCGGTGGGCCGAGCGGCACCGTGACGCCGTCTCGCAGCGCGTCGTTCACGACCACCTGCATGTTGTCGGCGCGCTCGCCGACCTCGGCAGCGGTACGGATGCGGCCCTTCAAGTCGGTATGCGCGAGTTGCGAAGTCGGCGCATAGATGTAGGGCCCGTTCGGAATGCGCGAACTCCACGCGCCGGTGTTGCCCGGCGGCAACGGCGCCCAGCCGATCAGATCGTTGCCATACGTCCACTCGACCCACGCCGGCGCCCAGTCGAGCCCGGGAACCCACACCCAGCCCTTGAAGTCGTCGTAGAGCCAGCGACCGTAGTGATCGGTCGCCCATCCGAACGGATCCGCCGAGTTCCACACCCAGCCGTAGTTGTCGGTCGGCGACCAGTAGCCATCGTAGTAGGGACGCCACCACACCGGATCGACGCGCGGCCGGAATACGAACCCATACGGCTCGACCAGCGGCCAGTCGCCGTAGCCGTCGAGGGCGTCGTAGAAGAGCCGGTACTCGGGCAGCAGCGCCGCACGCGCCGCCGGCATCGAGGGTGGTGCCAGAGTGCCGGGGGCGGTCGAGGCGCAGCCAATCACGGCCGCAAGCGCGACACCGATGACGAGCGCTGCGATCGCCGTGCGCAGGCGTTTCGCACGAAGGGCGAGTGCGTTCGAGAGTCGCTTCATGTGAGTGAGACTCGCGGCTGCCGGAGGGGGCGTCAAGCACGCAACTGTTTCCAATCGCCTGCCGTAGGCTGCCCGGCTGAACCACTGCCTCCAACCCAGGGCTCCGCATGCAAGTCTCGCAATCCCCGCGCTCGAACCTGGCGTCAGGCCAGTTTCTCGGCTTGCGCGTCGAAGCGGCGCGGTTCGGCGGCTTCGCGGTGGGCGTTCACATTCCGACCGTGCCCCCCGCCGAGGTCGCGACGCATGATCACGCCGACGCGCACTTCGTGCTGGTGCTCGCAGGGCACTACCGGTCGACCGCGCGCGGCTGGCAGGACGACGCTGCGCTGCCGGCGCTGATCTACAACCCGCCCGGCACGACGCACCGCGACCGCTTCGAGCGCTGCGCGGGTGGGCGCTTTCTCACCATCAGCTTCGCGGCCGACGAGGCACTGATCGAGACCTCCCGGTCGTGCGCCCGGGAGCCGAACCTCGCGCCACCACACGGCGCCGCGCTCGCGCGACGACTCACACATCATCTCGCGGACGGGAGCGATTCGGCGCGGCTCGCCGGCGAGAGCGTGTGCCTCGAGCTGATCGAGCTGGCGACGCGTTCGCCCTCGCGGCGAGCGGGGCGCGAGAAGGCATGGATTCGAGCGGTTTGCGATCGGTTGCGCGACGAACGGGAGCGGGCGCCGACCATGGCGGAGGTGGCGCGCTCGCTCGACCTGCACCCGGTGTACCTGGCGCGTGAGTTCCGGCGCGCGATCGGCTGCAGCCCCGGCGACTATCTTCGGCACTATCGCCTCGAGCGCGCCGCGGCGCTGCTCGCACACAGCCGCCAGTCGCTGGCCGAGATCGCGCTGCAATGCGGATTCGCGGACCAGAGCCACTGTGCGCGCCAGTTCAAGGCCGCCTTTGGCGCATCGCCCTCGGCCTATCGGAGACGACTCGGCGGGGTTGCGCGCGTTCAAGATGCAGCTCCTCGGCTTCGGTAGGTTTCCGAACCGAGGAGGAACTCACCATGATGCGAACGATGCTGCTGTGTGCGGTGGCGATGACTTTGGCGATGGCGGCCGCGACTTCGGCGGCCGCCGCGCAGTGGAACACGACGACCCCGGAAGCCGCGGGGCTTTCGAGCGAACGACTGCAGAAGATGCGCGCCGCGATCGAGGCCGGGGACTTCAAGCAGATCACCAGCGTGCTGATCGCGCGTCGCGGGCAGCTCGCGTTCGAAACCTACTTCGACTCGGGCGGTGCAGAGGCGCTGCGCAACACGCGTTCGGTCACCAAGACCGTGACCTCCATGCTGGTTGGCGCGGCGATCGATCGGGGGTTGGTCGGAAGCGTGACCCAGCCCGTGATCCCGATGCTGCGCGGCGCACGGCCGGTCGAGCATCGCGACCCGCGCAAGCAGCGCATCAGCGTCGAAGACCTGCTCACCATGAGTTCGCTGCTCGAGTGCGATGACGACAACTCGTTCTCGCGTGGCAACGAAGAGCGCATGTATCTGATCGAGGACTGGGTGCAGTTCGCGCTCGACCTGCCGATCCGCGGATTCCCGGCCTGGAATTCGACCCCCGCGCAATCACCCTACGGCCGCAGCTTCAGCTACTGCACCGCCGGCGTGACCCTGCTGGGGGCGGCACTCGAACGGCACCTGCGAATGCCGCTTTCCGAGTTCGCGCGTGAAGCGTTGTTCGGCCCGCTCGGCATCGAGCGCGCGGAGTGGCAGCGCTCGCCGCTGGGCGTGACGCAGGGTGGGGGAGGACTTTCGTTGCGCAGCCGCGACCTGTTGGCGCTCGCGCAGCTCTACGCCGATGGCGGGCGCTGGCGAGGGGATCAGGTGCTGTCGCCCGAGTGGGTGAGCCGATCGATTGCGCCGCACTCGCGGATCGACGACGAGACCGAGTACGGCTATCTGTGGTGGCTGCGCCAGTTCCCGCGTGACTCGAGCACCGTCAAGTCGTTCGGCATGTTCGGCTCGGGCGGCAACGCGGTGGTGGTGTTTCCGGAGCTGCAGCTGAGCGTGGTGATCACCACCACGAACTTCCGCGTCTCTCAGCCCCATCAGATCACGGGGCGGCTCATCACGCAGCACATCCTGCCGGCGGTGTGTGCTGCGCCCTAGAGCTTCTTGTAGTCCGGGCCGCCGCCGCCCTCGGGCGTCACCCACGTGATGATCTGGTAGGGGTCGGCGATGTCGCAGGTCTTGCAGTGCACGCAGTTCGACGCGTTGATCTGCAGCTTGAGCTCGGGGCTGCCGTCGGCACGCTTCGGTCGCCCCTCGTCGGTCACCATCTCGTAGACGTTCGCGGGGCAGAAGTGCTGGCACGGGTTGCCATACTCGGCGCGGCACTGGGTGGCGCACACGTTCACGTCTGCGACCTTCAGGTGCACCGGCTGATCTTCGTCGTGAAGGGTGCCCGAAAGATAAACGTCGGCGAGCTTGTCGAACGTGAGCACGCCGTCGGCCTTCGGTACCGGCGGCTTGCCGGCCGGGTGCACCTGCGCGAGCTTTCGCATGCGCTCGTGGCTCGCGTGCCCCTTCAGGTGATCGCCGAACGGATCGAGTCCGCCCACGAACATCTGGAAGCCGGTGCGCGGCAGAGCGACCAGCAGGCCGCTGTCGAACGCCTGATGGAAATTGCGCATCGAGCGCAGTTCGGTCGCCGCCCATGAGGCTTCGACGCGCCGGTCGTAGCCGGACAGGCGCGGTTTCGAGAAGTCGTTCGCGACTAGGCACTCGAACAGCGTTTCCGCCGCCAGCATGCCGGACTTGATCGCGAGATGGATGCCCTTCAGGCGCCCACCGTTCAGGAATCCCGCCGAGTCTCCGCATAGCAGCAGGCCGTCGGCCGAGAGCTTCGGCATCGCGTACCAGCCGCCTTCGGGAATCGCCTTGGCGCCATAAGAGATCGGCTTGCCGCCCTCGAGCAGTGCTCGCACGTAGGGGTGCGTCTTCATGCGCTGAAGATTTCCGTGCGGGTCGCTGGTGGGGTCGCGCGCGTCGAGTCCCGTCACCATGCCGACCGACCACAGCGTGTCGCTGAGTCCATAGATGAACCCGCCGCCGAACGTGTCGTTCGAGAGCGGATAGCCCATGGTGTGGATCACGCGGCCCTTCTGCACGCGACCCGCCGGCATCTCCCAGATTTCCTTCACGCCGGTCGCATAGACCTGCGGGTCTTTGCCGGCGGTCAGTTCGAGCTGCTGCTCGAGCACCTTGGTGATCGTTCCGCGCGGGCCCTCGCACAACACTGTCGCCTTTGCGTGGCAATCGGCGCCGGGCTGGTAGGTCGGCTTCTTCTCGCCGTTTCGGTTGATGCCCTTGTCACCGGTGCGCACGCCGATCACGCGTCCGTTCTCGACCAGTGGACTGGCGGCCGGCGTTTCGGTCGCCACGAGCACGCCCTTTTCCTCGGCGATGCCCGCCAGCCATCCGACCAGATCGCCGAGCGACAGCACCACGTTGCCGTGGTTCTCGAGCGCCGGCGGAACGAACGGCAACCGGAACTGCCCGCCGCTCGACAGGAACATCACGTCGTCGCTGGTCACGTCGCTGCCGATCGGGCAACCGCGCTCGCGCCAGTCGGGCATCAGCTCCGCGATCGCGCGCGGGTCCATGACGGCCCCCGAGATGCCGTGCGCACCCACGCGCGCGGACTTCTCGAGCACCGCGATCGTGGTCTCGGGGATCGCGGTGCCGGGCGCGCCGCTCGTGATCGACTGGTTGTGCTTCTCGATCAGATTCGCCAGGTGGATCGCACCGGCGAGCCCGGCGGGACCGGCACCCACGAACTGAATGTCGAACTCGAGGACTTCGCGTTCCATGATGGCCTCGGGAGTGAGGGAGTGCGGTTCGGACCGCGAAATCGAAATCTACTGTGTCGCGGCCACGCCGCTCTTCGCCGCCACGCCGCTCTTCGCTGCCTCGCTGTCTTCGTGCGCGAGCAAGTGCTCGGCTTCGATCGCGGCCATGCAGCCCAATCCGGCCGCGGTGACCGCCTGGCGAAAGATCGGATCCGCTACGTCGCCGGCCGCGAACACCCCGTGCACCGTCGTTCGAGTGCTCCCGGGCGTCACCTGGAGGTAGCCGCGCTCATCGGTCGGCAGCGCGCCGTTCAGGAACTTGGTATTCGGGTCGTGGCCGATCGCGATGAACACCGCGTCGGTCGCCTGCTGGGTGATCGCGCCGGTCTTCAGGTTGCGGAGTTTCACGCCGGTGACGACCGGCTTGCCCTCGGCCAGAACTTCGGCGATCTCGCTGTCCCACACGAAGCGCAAGTTGGGTGTGTTGCGCGCGCGATCCTGCATCGCCATCGAGCCGCGCAGCGAGTCGCGGCGATGCACGACCGCGACCTCGGACGCGAGGCGCGACAGATAGGTCGCCTCTTCGAGTGCGGTGTCGCCACCGCCGACCACCACGACCGTCTTGCCCTTGAAGAACGGGCCGTCACAGGTCGCGCACGCCGAGACGCCGCTGCCCATCAACTTCTGCTCGCTCGGAAGCCCGAGCCACCGCGCCGAGGCACCGGTCGCGACGATGACGACGCGCGCCTGCCACTCGCGGCCATCGTCGGTCCACACCGAGAACGGCCGGCGCGTGAAGTCCACGCGCTCCGCCTGCACGAACTCCACGATCTCGGCGCCGGATCGTTCGGCCTGCGCTTTCATTTGTTCCATGAGGTGCGGGCCTTCGATCGGGCCCGCGAAGCCCGGATAGTTCTCGACGTCGCTGGTGATCGTGAGCTGACCGCCGGGCTGATTGCCCGACAGCACGACCGGGTGGCGATTGGCTCGGCCGGCGTAGATCGCGGCCGTGTAACCCGCTGCGCCAGCACCGAGAATCAGAACGTCGTGAAGCTTGGACACGGGGCCTCCGGGAGCGATGGGTTCGGGCGCCCATTCTAGCGCGGTGCATTCGCGTTCCGCGAGTGCGCAGGCCTATGGATGCGGCGGGAGCGATTTCGAAACTTCCTGACTAGGCGCCTTTGCAGCGCCCGTACATAATGCCCGGACCCACCTCAACCCCCTGTGGAGGTCGCCATGCGATCCAATCTCGGCCGGGTCTCTCGACTCGCCGTTCTCATAGCCGCACTTCTGGTCGCCATCACCAGCCGTTCGAATGCCGTGGTCCTGCTGCCGACCGGATTCAACGATCAGGCGGTCGTCTCCACCGGCCTCGCCGAGCCCACCAGCTTCGCCTTCCTTCCCGATGGGCGCGTGCTGGTCTCGGAGCAGCGCACCGGCGGGATCCGCCTGATCGCGAACAACCTGCTGGTTCCGGGCGCGATCGGCACGGTCGCAAGTAACAGCAGCGCGGCGAACGAACGCGGTCTGCTGTCGATCGCGGTCGATCCCGGCTGGCCGGCGCGACCGTACGTCTACGTGCACCACTCGCAGACCGGAAGCGTGCTTCGCGTGGTGCGCTTCACCGCGACCGGCACGCTCACCGACCCGACGAGCACCAATCTGTCGCTCGGCAGTCAATACACCGTGATCGGTTCCCTGCGGGACGTCGCCTCGAATCACAATGGCGGCGCACTGCGCTTCGGCACCGACAACATGCTCTACCTGAGCCTCGGCGACGACGCGAGTGCCTGCATGGCACAGGACTCGACGCGGTTGCTCGGGGTCGTACTGCGACTCGACGTCGGTCAGTTGCCGACCGGCGCCGGCGGTCCGCCGTCGCGCGCACTCATCACGCCGATCGACAATCCGTTCGTCGCGCTGCCCGATACGAATGCGCGGCTGGTGCATTCGTACGGATTCCGCAATCCGTTCCGGTTTCAGATCGATCGTGAGTCGGGGAACCTGTACGTCTCCGATGTCGGCGAAGGAACCTGGGAAGAGATCAGCGAGATCAAGAGCGGCGACAACGCCGGATGGCCGCATCGCGAAGGGCCGGTGGTGCTCGGCAATATCGGCTGTCCGGAGCCCGGCGGCTCGGGCACCGGTGACTACGTCCCGCCGATCGACTCGTACGATCACGGTGACGGCGTCGTGATCATCGCGGCCGGCATGTATCGCAGCGCGCTGCATTCGCCGGCATGGCCGGCGGCGTGGAATGGAAACGTGTTTTACGCGGACTACTACAACGGCTTCATGCGCATGCTGCACAAGACCGGCAGCAACTGGGCACGTACCCCGGCCGCGGGTCAGCCCGATCCGCAGTTCTGGGCGCTCGGTCTCACGAACCCGGTCGACTTCCAGTGGGGGCCTGACGGGCACCTGTGGTGGCTCGGCCAGTTCGGCTCGGGTGGCGGCAGCACGTCGGGCTCGCTGCATCGCATCGTCGCGACCGCTGCGGTTGCGGTGTCGCCGACTCCAGTCGCGGCTCGCCTCTCGCTGGCCGCGGCGCCAAATCCGACCCGCGGTGACGTGACGCTGACTTTCTCGCTGCCGCAGGCCGGCAACGCGCGCCTGTGGGTGCACGACCTCGCCGGACGACGCGTCGCGGTGCTGTTCGAGGGTGCGCGCAGCGCGGGATCCGAGCGCGTGACCTGGAACGGTCGCGACGCGAACGGCTCCGCGGTTCCGGCCGGGCTCTACTTTGCGCGGCTCGAGATGGGCGACGAGCGGGTCAGCACGCGAGTGATGCGAGTGAAGTAGGGCAGGACGCGCCCCATACAGTAGTGGCCGGCGCTCACCTGGACGCCGTGTGACCGGCGGCCGATTGGTGCGTTCCAGAGGTAGATGACCTGCAGCGCACTCGGGACGGCCCCGGTCGCGATCAGGCCGATGTCTGGAGCGTGCCCCGATGCCACCCCTCGCCCGTCGCCCTGCTGGACCTGCGCGTTGGCAGCTCACCCTCACACTCGCCGCGCTGCTTGCCGTGATGCTCGCCCCGCTACCCGCCGCCGCTGACTGGTCCGCTGACTCGACCATCGGCACGCCGGTTTGCCTCGCGAGCGGAGACCTGCTCGACCCTCTGATGGTCAGCGACGGTGCCGGTGGGTTCATCGTGATGTGGACCGACTTCCGCAAGCCCGGCTTCGACCCCGACATCTACTGCACCCGGGTGAACGCGAGCGGAGACACGTTATGGGGCTCCGGCGGGCTCGTCGTGTGCGACGCGCCGGGCCTTCAGCTGCGGTCGACGATCATCGCCGACGGACAGGGTGGTGCCTTCATGGCGTGGATGGACCTGCGCACCAGCGGTGGCTCGCAGGGGTACTACGTCCAGCACATCGCTGCCAACGGCGTGCGCCGCTGGGCGGCGAACGGGACGCGGCCGGTCAGCGGACTCAACTCGCAGTTCGGCCCCAAGATCTGTCGCGACACGACCGGCGGCATCTTCCTGGCGTTCGCCTCGGGGAGCCCGGGCACGCAGCTTCAGAGACTCGACTCGCTCGGCGTCAAGCGACTGGGTTCGTTTCCGCCCGCCGAAGGACCGCTGCTGAGAAGCAATCCCTCGGCGCCACTGGCGATCACCGCCGACGGATTCGGCGGCGCGATCGTCGCACTGGGTTACGGGGGCAGCACTCCGGTGGACATCGCAGCGCAGCGCGCGACGACGACGGGCGCGCTGCTGTGGGCGGCAAGCGGCGTCACCGTGTGCGCCGCGACCGGCTCGCAGGGCGGAGTGGAACTGGTGGCCGATGGCCTCGGCGGTGCGACGCTGGCGTGGGACGACGGCCGCGCCAGCGGTGGCGACATCTACGCTCAGCGCATCTCGGCTGCGGGTTCGGCGATGTGGGCTGCCGACGGCGTCGCCGTGTGCAACGTCGGATCGATCGAGAGCGGAGTGCAGCTGCGAACACTCGGTGATGGCGCCGCGATCGCCGTGTGGCGCGACTACCGGCACCTTCCAGCGACCAGCCTCTACGCCCAGCGCATCGCGGGTGACGGCAGCTTTGATTGGGCCAGCAACGGGCTGCCGGTCAGCTCCGGAACTCCGGCGATCGAGGGCTTCTCGGTAGTGCCGGGCGAGGCCGACGATACGATCGTGAGCTGGAACACGACCTCGAGTTCCGGCGGCGACGTGTTCGCTCAGAAGATCGACGGTGCTGGCGCCCGGCAGTGGGGCGACTACGCGGCAACGGTATGCCGCGGCCCGCTCGATCAGACTGAGAGCGCCGCGGTGGCGGATGGTGCGGGCGGAGTGCTGGTGAGCTTTCGAGATGCCCGCGTGTCCGGCAACCCGAACCTGTATGCGCAACACCTCGGGCCCGACGGTTCGCTGGGATCATCGCCGGTCGCGGTGCCGTGGATCGAGCCCGTGAGTCGCGCGTGGCTGCGCGTGGCACCGAATCCCTCACGTGGCCCGCAGGAGCTGAGGTTCGATCGACCGCTCGCAGCTGCCGCGCACATCGAAGTGCTGGACGTGCTCGGCCGGCGTCGCGGCTCGCGCACGGTGGCGGCCGGCGCGCTCAGCTGGAGATGGGACGGCCGCGATGACCTGGGCGCACGCGTGGCGTCGGGCGTCTATCTGGTTCGCGTCGCCACCGCCGGGCACGTCGCGATCGCGCGCGTCGTGCGGCTCGACTAGTGCGAAGCGCGGAGCGCGCGCGCTACCACTTGAGATCGAACCCGGCTCCGAGGCGCACCGACCAGCCGCTGTAGTCGACCGGCACGGTCTCCCCAGGCACCACGGTGATCGTCCCGTTGTCGTCGGTCGTGAGTGTTCCCGGCATGGGGCCGAACTCGCGCCAGTGGTAGCCGACCTGCAGGAATCCGGCGACGCCATTGGCCGCGGTCTGCTCGAGGCCCATGAACGCCGAGTAGGTGCGAGAGGTGCGCTGCGAGGCGAAGTCCTCGTAGTACTTGCCGTGAACGTTCTCGAGCGCGAAATGCTCGTCTGCGTCGCCACGGCTCTCCACCGCGGTGCCGCCGAACGAGAGTCCGGCGAGCGACGGAATGCGCAGCGCAGCCTCGAACCCGGTCTCCTTCATGCGGAACTCGTAGTTCTCCTGATACAGAAAGCCAGAATTGCGATATTCGTGGGTGACTCGCGCGCGCTGTTCGCCGTAGGTGGCGCCCACACGCAGGAAAGGCACCAGCCAGAGTCCCGCGCTGACGGTCGGTCCATAGCCCGGACCCACGTTGTGAGCGGAGACCGGCACCCCGCCCGAGGTCGCGAAGTCGACGTCGTTGGCGATCGCGTCGTTCACGTCATCCATCTTCAGCTGGTTGCCGCCGATTCCAACCCGAATGTACGGATCGAGGAATGCGTGGGCGTTCGTGGCCTGCAAACCAGTCAACAGCAGGCACACGATCAAGGACAGTCGGGCTCGCACCATGGGCTCCTCCGTGATCTCAAGGGACGGCGCAGATCCCCAGGGATATCGGCAGGAAGGTGGTGTGAACTGAGCGGAGTGCGAACTGCGGGCGCTGGCGGGCGCGGCGTCGGGGTGGGGATTCTTGGACACGCCAGTCCGGTCCTGACACTCTTTCAAACGCGACCGGAACTCGGAGCCGCGACTGTTCGCGGCGTCGATGTGGCTGTTTCGACATGCCGCTCGGAAGGGACCCCGCATCGCGCAGCGGCCAGCGCTGGCTGAGAGTTGTTTGTTTGAAGGGGAAGCTTACGCGCTGGGTACTGGCCCAGCGTAGACAATGGAGCGCAGCCAATGCAGATCATCCCGATTCGCAGCTCTTACAGGTTCACCTGTCTCATGATTCTGCTTACTGCACTCCCTTCGCTAGGGAGAGCGGAAGTGCGTGCGGGCGTCGAGATCGGAGTGAATCTGTCGTCGCTCAGCTACGACGATGATGACCACTTTCTCCTCTCATACTGGGATCGTGATTGGAGCAACTCCCTAACGGGAGGCGTGTCACTGGATGTCACGCTCCGGGCGCGGCTTGGCCTCGAGACTGGATTGCGCTACATCCGACAGGGAAACCGTGTCGAGTATGACACCGGACCGATAGGGCCGCGCGCCGTTGGTAAGTTCCGCATTGTTCAAGATTACCTCTCGATTCCGGTGCGCCTAGCGTATCGACCCTTTGCATCGCGGCGGCTCTGCTTCTCGCTGGGTCCCGAGATCGCGCTCCTGCTCTCGGGGAGGCTCATCGTCGAAGAGTCGATGCCTGAGGAGCGCAGCGAAGACAACAACATCAAGGACGACTTGGACAGCTCGAATCTTTCGTTGAACGCCGGCGCTGGGCTCGAGTTTCCCGTGGAGAATCACGTGGGAGTCTTGAGCCTGCGCTATTCGCACGGGCTGACCGGCGTCGCAAAGGAGGATCGTTGGTTCAGTGACTGGAAGACACGGGGCGTCGAGTTGCTGGTGGGTATGCAATGGTGAGAGCGACGCCAGCGCGTGCAACTGCAGGCGAGCGGCGATAGCGGCATTCCGCGCCCCCAACGGGATTCGAAGCGAAGTCTCTACCAGTCCCCGCCGGTTAGCGTCGAAGCACGGACGTGGGGTGCATTGAACACCCGCCGACGCTCACCGTGTGATCGTGAGTCGACGGGCGCGCGCGCCTGATGCGGACTCGAGGCGCACGAAGTAGACGCCGGCGGAAGGCGGCCCGGCCGAACTCGCGCTCCAGCTGATCCGGTGGCGGCCCGCGGAGTAGTCACCGTCGGCCAGCGTCGCCACGACGCGACCCTGAAGATCGATCAGCGTGAGCCGCGCCCGTTCCGCACGCGCCAATCCGAACTCGATCGAGATCCCGATTGCGGCAGGATTGGGAATCGGCTGGTCGAGGGCGAATGCGTCCCTCACGGTTCCCGGCCAGCGGAGTGTGCCGGCGACCGAGCTCGATCCGTCGCCGTAGCGAACGACGAGGCGGTAGCTCGATGGCTGGTCGACGTGGGCGCCCGAGTCGACCCACTCACCGCGCGCGCCCGCGACGGTCTCGAATCGCGCGACTTCCGCCCAGGGACCCGCGTCACCTGGCGCTCGTTCGAGCCCGACGGCCGCGACCTCGCCGGTCAGTTCCCAACGGATGCGCAGGCCGCCCACGAAGGGCTCGATGTCGAATCGGCGCAGCAGGGTCTCCGAACTCTCGTCGTCGACGCGACGCCAGGTGGTGCCGTTCCAGGCCCACAGATCGTTCTTGGCCCCGGAGTCGCTGAAGCCGCCGAACAGGAGCACGACATGGTTCACGTTGTCGTAGACCAGTTGTGGAAAGGCGCGCGGCCCGGGGCCACCCTGGAACGACACATTCGTCCAATGCCCGCCGTCGAATTCCCAAAGGTCGGCGAGGACCGAGTCCGCAAGGCCTCCGTAGAGCACCGTGCGCTGGCGCAACGCATCGTGAGCGATCGCCACGTGATCGCGGCGGCCAGGCCCGGAGTCGGGCACGCTATCCCACACGCCGTCGGTCCACTTCCAGGTTCCGCCCGACTCGTTTCCGGGTGGGGACGCGGGCCGGGTGTTTCCGCCGAACACGACGAGCCGTGCCGAATCCTCGACCGCCATCCCGAATAAGAATCGCGCGGGACCCTCGGTCGTGATCTGTAGCCACGCGGTGCCGGTCCACTCCCAGACATCGCCGAAGCGTGTCGGGCCGCTCATTCCGCCGAAGAGCACGACCCGACCTCGAGACGGCACGAACGCAAGCCGGTGGAGCGTGCGTGGCGCGGGACCCGAGACCGCCAGTTGAGTCCAAGCGGCGCCATCCCACTCCCACGTGTCGCCACGCGTGACGCCGGGGGAGTCGCCACCAAAGAGCACCGTTTTACGCCTCACCGAGTCGTATGCGAGTGCTGGCGCGTTGCGTGCCGCGGGCCCGGTCGTCGCGGCCAGTCGCCACGTGCTCCCGTCCCACTCCCACGTGTCGCCGAGCGGCGAGCCGGCCCAGCCTCCGAACATGACCAGCACGCTACGATCGCTGTCGAATGCCACGCCCGACGAGTAACGCGCGGGCGGGCGCAGCAGTGCGGCAGAGGACGAGGATGCGACCGCCGTCAGTCCGATCGCGGCGGTGCACAGAAGGAGACCGAACGAGATCCTGGTGATATCGCGAGAAGTGAGCATGGATTGCAGGAAGCCGAATTGTGAGCGCAGGTGAACAGCGGACATCGAGACTCGAGTCGCGTTCGTACGGCTTCGCAAATCGTAACAGCGAAGCCCCCGCCAGCCCTGTCGTCGGGGACGAACGGCATCGTTGGCGTGGCGAACGGCGCGAGTTCAGACCACGGAAGCAGGCCATCGCCTGCGAAGGCGGAGGGAAGTTCGGGGACTGTTTGAGGGCAGTCCGACTCGGCAACTGACAACCGGGCGGGTGCGTCGTCCAACAGAACGGAGGTATGCCGGCCGTATTCGGCTCGTCGTTCTCATCCCTGAACCTGTCGGGAGGCATCGGTGAAAGCGCTTCGATGGATCTTCGGAATCGGATGCCTGTTGACCGCCGTCCCCATGGACGCCGGAGCCGTCACCCACCAGTGGAGTCGTGGGTTCGGAGATGCGGACTATCAGTCCGTAAACTCGGTGGCAACCGACGCGGGCGGCAATGTGATCATTACCGGTTGGTTCACCGGGACGGTCGACTTTGGGGGCGGAAACCTCACGAGCGCTGGCGACGCCGACGTCTTCGTGGCGAAGTACGACGCGACCGGCGCTCACCTGTGGAGCAAGCGCTTCGGTGACGCGAGCGAACAGGTCGCCACATCCATCACGACGGACTCCGACGGGTACATCATCCTCACGGGCCTCTTCATGGGAAGCATGAGCTTTGGCGGCGGCACTCGAACCAGCGCGGGGAGCTACGACGTGTTCCTGGCGAAGCTCGACCCCGACGGCATCCACGAGTTCAGCAAGCGCTACGGAAACTCGACCGCGCAGGCGGGCTACTCCGTGACGACTGATGCGGACGACAACGTGATCCTGGTGGGCAACTTCTACGGGGAGATCGACCTGGGAGGCGACAACTTCACCAGCTCGGGCTTCAACGACGTGTTCGTGGCCAAGTTCGACCAGGAAGCCGATCACCTGTGGAGCAAGCGCTTCGGCGACTCGAACGATCAGCTCGGAACGTGCGTCACGACCGATGCAAGCGACAACTTGATCATCGGGGGCTGGTACAACGGGTCGATCGACTTCGGAGGCGGCAACCTCACCAGCACAGGGGTCGGGGACATCTTCCTCGCCAAGCTCGATCCGACTGGCGCCCACCAGTGGAGCCAGCGCTTCGGCAGCGGCATCAACGTCGATCAGTTTGCCCATGGCGTGGCCACCGACGCTGGCGAGAATGTGTTCCTGACCGGCAGCTTCTACGGCAACGTCGACTTTGGTGGCGGAACGCTCACCAGCTCGGGGGCAGGTGTGGATCTCTACCTCGCGAAGTTCGATCCGTCGGGCGCTCACCTGTGGAGCCGCCGATGCGGCGACGGCACCGATCAGCACGGGTGGTCTGTGGACACCGACGCAGCCGGAGCCGTCTTCGTCACCGGATCGATGGACGGGACCGTGGACTTTGGAGGCGGAGCGCTCACGAGCGGAGGTGGCAGCGACGCCTTTGTTGCGAAGTACACATCGGCCGGTGCCCACGAGTGGAGCGAACGCTTCGGCGCCGGCGGGTATCAGGTCGGGCAAGGCATTGCGACCGACGCGAGCGGAAATGTGATCGTGGGCGGGAACTTCGAGGGCTCGGTGGATTTCGGGGGCGGCAACTTCACCAGCGCCGGGAATCTCGACGGATTCGTCGTGAAGCTCGGCGGGTCGGTGACCGGTGTATTCGATCGGCCCGCGTCAGCCGGCCTGACCCTCTCGGCCTCTCCGAACCCGATCGAGTCCAATGCGGTGATCCGGTTCGCTGTGCCATCGTCAGGACCCGTCAGCGTCGCTATCTACGACCTTCGGGGCGCTTGCGTCGCCACCCTCGTGAATGAGATGCGGGGCCCGGGAACGCATCTGGCGACCTGGGATCGGCGCGCCCGTGGCGAAGAGTGCGGCCCGGGTGTCTACTTCGCGCGCGTCACGCATCCGACCGGAAGCAAGAGCTATCGGATGGTGGTTCTACGCTGAACACGGAACCGCCGGGCGCCTGGTCGCACAGCCCACGATGGTTCGGGGACAGTTCGGGGGCAAGCGGCGGGCCGGTTGGTGTGGCGAAGTGTTGACAGAAATACACAAACGCCTACACTTCGCCACATGCCTTCAACCACCGATCTCGATCGCACGCTGAAGCTCGCGCGCCGCCGGCAAGGGGTGCGCACGAGCGAACTCGCAGAGCATGGCATCCACCGGCAAGCGCTCAGTCGTCTCGTAGAGGCCGGGAAGCTCGAGCGAGTGGGCCGCGGCCTCTATCGGATTCCCGCGAGCCCACTCACGGAGCACCACGGGCTTGCTCTCGCCAGCGCGGTGGTGCCCCGGGGCGTGATCTGTCTGATCTCTGCGCTCCGGTTCCATGGCATCGGCACTCAGCTCCCGTCCCAGGTCTGGATCGCGATCGACCGTCGCGATCGCCAACCGGCGCGGGGCTACCCACCGCTGAAGGTCGTTCGGTTCACCGGCGCAGCGCTCACCCAGGGAGTTCGCGCGCATCGCGTGGAGGGCCAGCCCGTTCGAATCTACGGTGTCGCCAAGACCGTGGCGGATTGCTTCAAGTACCGGAACAAGATCGGTCTCGACGTTGCGCTCGAGGCGCTCCGCGAGGCGTGGCGATCGCGGCGGTTCACGATGGACGAACTCGATCACTACGCCGGGATCTGTCGCGTCCGGCGCGTCATGAAGCCCTATCTGGAGGCGCTGGCCGGATGAGCAGTCCGCGCGAGGGACTGGCGAGATCGGTGCAAGTCAGGCTCGGCAGGCACGCACGCGAGATCGGCGTTGATCCGAATCTCGTGCTCACGCGCTACGCGGTCGAGAGGTTCCTCTATCGGCTCTCTCGTTCACCCCACACCGAGCGATTCGTGTTGAAGGGCGCGCTGCTGATGCTGGTGTGGTTGGGAGAAGGGCTGCGTCCCACAAGCGACGCGGACCTGCTGGGCTTCGGCGAACTTTCGGAGGAGTCGCTGGGCCGAATCCTCCATGAAGTTGCTGGCCAGGAGGTGGAGCCCGACGCGGTGGTGTTCGAGAAACGCTCGGTTCGCGTCGAGCCGATCCGGGCCGAAGACGAATACGGTGGCTGGCGCGCGACCCTTCGGGCTCGCGTTGGCGCGGCCCGACTGACTGTCCAGGTGGACGTCGGAGTCGGGGATGCCGTGACTCCTGCGCCTGAATGGCTCGACTACCCGGGTCTGCTCGACCTGCCGAGCCCGCGCCTGCGCGCGTATCCGCGCGAGAGCGTGATCGCGGAGAAGGTGCACGCTATTGTCCGGTTTGGGACGAGGAACAGCAGGATGAAGGACTACTTCGACCTCCACGCCCTTGCTCGCGAGGGCGTGATCGACGCGGCCATTCTCGCCGACGCGATCGCCGCGACGTTCGAGCGCCGCGCAACCGAGGTGCCGAAGGTGGTACCGCCGGGCCTTAGGGACTCTTTCGCGAGCGAGCCATCTGCTAAAGCTCAGTGGAAGGCTTTCCTCGCGAGGAACCGACTAGAGGCGCCGGCGCTGGTCGAAGTCGTTGGCGAGATCCGAGACCTGCTGCTCGCACCCCTGCGTGTTGCGCATGCGAGAGCGGGCAATTCGACGTAACCGGAGGTCCGAGATGAAAGTCATGTCGACGATCTTGGTGGCCCTGGTCCTTGCGGGCCTGGGGGCGTCTCGGGCACAGGGCTCCGAGGAATGGTCCTTCGAAGCGTTCCAGCCAATCTGGACCGACAATGAAATCTCGTTCAGTCGCGTCACTGTATTGACCTTCAACTCGGGGGAGGCCGGCGTCCACGCGGTCCTCGCGACTTGCGACTCGAACCGCGTGATGACCGACTACGGGCCGCAGCAACGCAACGCCGCGTTCGAGGTCGGACTGCGTACCGAGGTGACCTTCAACTCGAGCAGGGAACCGCCGCTGTTCGGCGACACATTGCGTGTCGTTCTCCGAGCGACCAGGCCAGCACGTGATCTCGACGACCACAGCTACTCGACGATCTTGGAGGCGACGGTGCAGTGCATTTTGCTCAACGCAGCGCGGTCGCCTGCGATCAAATTCGTCGCGCTGCGGGTCGAGGTGGATGCCGCATCTCGGGAATACGGCGGTATCTTCGCGACGGCGCGATTCCGGAACGGGCCGAAGAAGCACGAGTTCCATGAGCGGTAGCTTGCGAACGTCCCCGACGATCAGCAGTTCAAGCAAGCTCGCTGCGCGGATCCTGTCTGTGATGCTCGGCCTAATCGAGTTTGACCCGATTGCAGCTGCTGCGGACGATGGCAGCGTCGAGACCGTGGGTGGGGCAGTGCGCTTGATGAAGACGCAATCGAGCGTCCGCATGGTGTCGGAGACTGTGAAAGCCCGAGTCGGTCCCGACCTCGTCAAGGTCGACTGCGAGTTCGTGATGAAAAACGAAGGGCCGGCCGACACCGTTCTCGTTGGTTTTCCTGACGGGGCCATGGGGCCCTACCGGGGTGGAGGCGAGGAGTACGAAATCGAGTCGTTCCGGAGCTGGGTGGATGGCGTAGAGGTGAAGTGTCAGCGAACGCCCGACGCGGGTGGCCTCGCCGCATCGGTTGGCTCCTGGTGGACCAAGCGCGTGATCTTTCCGTCCGGGGCGGTGCGTCGTATCCGGAATCACTATGAGGTGCGGCCATCCTGGCATCCGATGGGGCTGGGTGCCGAAGAGCCGGACTCGACGGCCGGCTATCGTGCGTTCCGGTACATCCTCTGGACCGGTGCGAGTTGGCAGGGCACGATCGGCACGGCTGAGATCGTGGCCACGCTGGACGAGATCCCTCTCGAGCGAGTCGTGGCAATCAGCCCGGAAGCCCGACGAGTCGGCCGTAGCTTCCGCTGGACGTTTCACGATTTCGAGCCAGGGTCTGGCGGTGCGCCCGAGGGTGTCGAGCTCAGTTGGCGGATTCCGAAGCGCAACGAGGGAGATTAGCCGCGGGCCGAGGATGGCGTCCCGAACGGGATTCGAACTCGTCGCGCACCGCCCTCAGCCGAATCCCGCCCGCGCTACGCCTTCCTCAACGCCGCCGACAACGGCTGCCGCGCCGCGCGCAGTGCCGGCAGGAATCCGCCGACCAGGCCCATCAGTCCCGCGAAAATCAATCCCACCACCAGCGCCGGCGGCGTCACGCGAAATGCGAACGCGACTTCGCTGAACGATTGGAAGTTCGTGGTGCTGGTCGTGATGCCGTTGATCGGAAGCGCGAGCAGGCACCCGATGGCGCCACCGATCAGCGAGATCACGACGGACTCGATCATGAACGAGACCATGATCGACCATGATCCGAACCCCAGCACCATGAGCGTGGCGATCTCGCGCGTGCGTGCCGACACCGAGGCGAACATGGTGTTCATGGCGCCGAACACCGCGCCGACCCCCATGATCAGCACGATGAACACCCCCATGAAGCGCAGCAGGTTCGTGAGCATGCCGGACTGCTCGGCGTAGAACTCGCTCTCGCGCTTGACCTGCACCTGCAATCGCGGGTCTTTCTCCACCTCGCGCTTGAACGCCCCGAAGTGACTCGGGTCCTTGAGGCGCATCACCAGGGACTGGAACTGGTTGCCACGGTCGAGGGCCGGGATCATCACTTCTGCGTCACCCCAGATCTCTGACTCGAACGCCGAGCCGCCCGCCGTGAACTGCCCGACCACCGTAAAGTCGCGCTGGCCGAAACGGATCTTGTCGCCGACCCGACAGTTCGCGAATCGTGAGGCGATGCGGCGCCCGACCATGACCTCGTAGGAGCCCGGCGTCGGCATGCGGCCATCGACGACCTTCGCACCGCCACGGACGTCGAGCGCAGAAAAGTCCACGCCGCGAACGCTCAGGTTGGAAGAGCCCTTCTGCCCGAGCCGCTCGCGGTTGAGGATCACCACGGCCTCCGCACTTGCCATGGGGCGCCCGTCGGCGCGCGTCGCGACCTCGGGGTGCGCGCGCAAGATGGCAGCCGCCTCGCGACTCACACCGCTCGAGATCTCGCTGTCGGCGCCTTTTCGCAGCACGATCGCGTTGTTCGGGGAGCCCGCGCTCGTGAGCGTGGCCTGAAAGCCGCTCGCCAGCGCGAGCGCGCCGATGAGAATCGCGACCGTGAGCGCGATGCCGAGTGCGGTGGTGAGCGTGGCCACGGGTCGCTGCAGGATGTTCCGAAGGTTGTACTCGATTGGGATCGCCATGGGATCAGTCCACGCGCCGAAGCGCGTCTACGATGCGCAGGCGTGAGGCCTGCCAGGCCGGAATCAAGCCGCTGACCGCGCCAAGCACCAGCGCAATCGCGACACCCGTGAATACGGTGCTCCAGTGCACGCTCATCGGCGGCAGGAAGCCGCCGAAGTTGAATCCGGAACCCTCGATCGCAAGCTTCGCGAGCATCGCACCCGCGATGCCGCCGCCCAGCGTCACGACCGCGGCCTCGGCGAGCACGGTACGGAAGATGTCCGCGTCCTCGAATCCGAGCGTCTTCAGCACGCCGATCTCGCTGGTGCGTTCGCGCACCGCCATGACCATGGTGTTCGCCGCCACCAGCAGGATCGCGAACACCACGGCGAAGCCGATGATGCGCAGCACGAACGGCACGTTGCCGTACATGCTCACGAAGCCGGCCTGGAACGCCTGCTCGCTCTCGGTTCGCGTCGAAGCCGAGGAGTTCTCGAACATCGCGTCGACCTGTTTGGCGATCGAAGCGGCCCGCGACGGTTCGTCGAGTTCGAGCACGTAGACGCCGACCTGTCCCTGGCCGCCCATGCCCTTCTGCTCGAGGTACTTGAACTGGAACAGCATGGTCTCTTCGCCGAATGCCTTCTTCTTGGCGGCATAGACCGCGCGGATCGTGTACGGCCACGTGCCGGGGTAGATCGTGCCGCTCAGCGTGATGGTCTGCCCGAGCTTCCAGCCATTCTTCTCCATGAGCTTGCGGCCCATGACGCACGCGGTCTGTTCTTCCAGGTAGCCGGCGAGCTTGGGGTCGACGCCGTCGGGGATTCCGACCGCCACCTGCGGTGGCGTGGCCTCGATGATCTCGACGTCATTCCGATAGACCTTGAAGAACTCGGGGTCCACGGCGAACTGGGCGAAGAAGTTGTTTGGGTTCTTGGGGTCCTGCCCGCCGAACCAGTTCTGAATGGCAATCTGTTTCACGCCCGGCACTGCTCGAATGCGCTCGCGATAGGACTGCGGCATCGGGAACACCAGCGAGATCGCATTGCGGGTGATGAGACGCGTCTCGCTGCCGACCTTGATCGCATCCTCGAGCGTGTCGAGCACGCCGCCGAGCGCGCAGAACAGGAACAGCGCCACCGTCACGCTCAGGAATGTGAGCACGGTGCGAATCTTGTTGCGGCCCAAATTGACGAGGACGAGTGTCAGAAAGTTCATTTCGACTCCGGCTCCGCGGCGCCCACTAGTTGGACAACACGCCCTTTTCGAGGTTGTAGATGCGAGTCGCGCGTTCAGCGGCGTGAGGGTCGTGGGTCACCATGACGATGGTCTTTTTGAATTCCTTGTTGAGCCGCTCGAGCAGCGTGAGGATCTCCGCGGCCGCCTTGCGGTCGAGATCGCCGGTCGGCTCGTCGGCGAGCAGCACGGTCGGGTCGCTCACCACCGCGCGCGCAATCGCGACACGCTGTTCCTGGCCGCCCGAGAGCTGGCGAGGGAAGTGGCTGGTGCGGTCACCGAGGCCCACCAGCTCGAGCGCCTTGCGGGCGCGGTCCTTGCGCTCGCCACCCTTCATGCCCTTCACGAGCATCAGCGGCAGTTCGACGTTCTGCAGCGCACTCAGCACCGGAATCAGGTTGTAGAGCTGGAAGATGTAGCCGATATGGCGCGCCCGCCACTTGGTCAGCTTGCCGTCGCCCAAGTTCGCAATGTTGTCCCCGCCGACGATCACGCTGCCGGACGTCGGCTTGTCGATGCCGCCGATCAGATTGAGCAGCGTCGTCTTACCACTGCCGGAGGGCCCCATGAGTGCCACGAAGGCACCGGCCTCGATATCGAGCGTGAGCCCGTCGAGGACCAGCACCTCCTGGGTATCGCGTCGATACACTTTTCTCACATTGTGGACTTCAACCAGCGCCATCGCGTGCCTCTCCGTTGTCGGTGGGCCTCACGGCTTACGGGTTCTTCACCTGAACCTTCATGCCTTCGCGCAACTTGTCGGTAGGGGCGAGCACCACCATCTCGCCGCCGGTGAGACCCGAGCGTACGTCGACGTTCTCACCGCGGTCGGTCCCGGTCTCCACGCTCTGCTTCTGGAGCTTTCCATCCTCGACGATCCAGACGTAGTCGCCGTCGTCCGCCCGTCGCACCGCCGCGACCGCGACCGTGACGCGACGCGGTGCGGCCGCGACCGTCGAGTCGGCGCTGGCGCGCAGGAACTCTACCTTGGCGCCCATCTCGGGCAGGATACGCGGATCGCGATCCGTGATCGAGACTTTCACGAGCACGGTCGCCTTCTGGCGATCCGCGGTCGGCACCACCTGGCGCACCTGACCCTTGAAGGAAGTGTCGGGGTACGCGTCGAGCGTGATCGCCGAGGGCTGCGCGTTCTTGACCTGGGCGATGTACGCCTCGTTCACATCGACTTCGACTTCGAGCGTGCCCAGGTCGGCCATCGTGACGATCGCGGTGCGGGTGAGCCCGCCGCCCGCCGACGAAGGCGCGACGATTTCGCCGACCTCGGCGTCCTTGCGCAAGATGGTGCCGTCGAAGGGGGCGCGCACGTTCGTGTTCTCGAGCGCCGCATCGGTCACACCGACTCGCGCACGGTCGGCCGCGATCTGCGCGCGCAACACGGCGGCGCGCGTGCTCGCGTCCTCGAGTTCGACGTCCGAAATCAGCTGGCGCTCGCGCAGCGCTCTGGCGCGCGTCAGATCGCGCTCGGCCTGATCGAGCTGCGCCTGCGTCTGCCCGATCGAGGCGCGCGCGGCCTCGCGCGACGCGACGTAGTCGGCGTTTTCGATGCGCGCGATGATCTGCCCCTTCTTGACCCGCGAGCCCTCGGTCACGCCCAGGTAGGCGAGCCGCCCCGGGATCTTGGCGGACACCGAGGCCTTGGTGCGGGCGACCACGTAGCCGTTCGCCGTGATGTTGCCGCCGACCGCAGCCGAGCCTCCGCTCGACTCGACGAGTGTCACTTCGACGACCGGCGTGCGATTCCCGAACGCGGCGATGGCTGCGGCGACGACCGCCGCGACTGCGCCGGCCAGCACGAAGCCCTTGCCGCGGCCGCCCGAGCGGGAGGGAGCGCTGCGATCGATGCGGAGACTGGAGAGATCCTGCGAGGACATGGCCTGCCGATGCGAAGGGTGGGAAACGAGACGCACGAAAATGAGCGAGTGCCGCGGTCCGGTCAAGCCGATAACACCCGCGGAACCTTGCCAGCCCCGGAGGGGCCCTCTAGACTGCGCGGGCGCGGCGCGCCACACGCGTGCCATCCGTCTGAACTCCAAAGTTTGCGGCAACCACGTCCCCGAGGGCGGAGGAACCCATGCCGTTCGTGATCGCCGAGCCCTGCATCGGTGTGAAAGACAAGTCGTGTGTCGAGGTTTGCCCTGTCAATTGCATCTACGAGGGCGAGGATCAGTTCTACATCCACCCCGACGAGTGCATCGACTGTCAGGCGTGCGAAGCGGCGTGTCCGGTCCAGGCGATTTTCCCGGACAACGGCGTGCCCGAGAAGTGGCACGGCTTCATCGACAAGAACCGAGTCCACTTCGAGAACAAGTAGCCCGTGAGCGCGCTCCCCACGCGTGATCAGGCGCTCGCGCTGGTGCACGAGTGGATTCAGAACCCGAATCTGCGCAAGCACTGCTACGCGGTCGAAGCGGCGATGCGCGCCTACGCGCGCAAGCTCGGTGGCGACGAAGAGCGCTGGGGCATCACCGGCCTGGTGCACGACTTCGACTGGGAGCGCCACCCCGACCTCGAGCGCCATCCCATGAAGGGCGTCGAGTTCCTGCGCGAACAGGGCTGGCCCGATGACGTGTGCCGCGCAGTGCTCGGCCACGCGGTGCATTCGGGCGTGCCGCGCGACACGCCCATGGCGCAGGCACTGTTCGCGTGCGATGAGTTGTCGGGATTCCTCGTCGCTTGCGCGCTCACGACGCCGGGGAAGAGCCTCATGGAGGTGGAGCCGGCAAGTGTCCGCAAGAAGCTGAAGCGCGCCGATTTCGCGCGGAACGTAAGTCGCGACGACATCGTGAACGGCGCCGCGGAGTTCGGAGTCGACCTCGACGAGCACATCGTGTTCACGCTCGAGGCGATGCGCGGAGTTCGCGCCGAGCTGGGGCTGTGAACCCCGAGGCGGAGTAGCGCCTCATGTCCGCACCTCCAGGCCAGCGCATTCTCGGACTCTGGGCCCGACTGCGGCCGCTGCCGTTCGGCGTGTCGCTGTTCGCATTGGCGCTCGGCCGCATGGTGCCCTACAGCGGTTCGATCGGCGCGCGCGTGCTGGCGCTGGAGCCGGGCTTCGCGCGGCTCGAGCTTCGTGATCGCCGCGCGGTGCGCAACCACCTGAACTCGATCCATGCGGTGGCGCTCTCGAACCTCGGCGAGTTCACGAGCGGGCTCGCCATGACCACCCGGCTGCCGGGGGGCGTGCGTGCGATCGTGACTCAGCTGACCACCGAGTACCTGAAGAAGGCACGCGGCACGCTGATCGCCGAGAGCCGAGTCGAGCTGCCGGTGATCGCGGAGACGCTTGAGCATCTGGTGCACGCGGAGATTCGAGACGCCGCCGGGGATCCGGTGGCACGCGTGTCGGTGCGTTGGAAGCTCGGCCGCGCATGAGCCGGCTCGATACCGCGCTCACGAGGCACGCGCACATCGAGGTGCCGCTGATCTGCGGTGCCATGTACCCGTGCAGCAATCCCGAACTGGTTGCGGCCGTGAGCGAAGCGGGCGGCATCGGAATCGTTCAGCCGGTCTCGATGACTTACGTGCACGGGCACGAGTTTCGCGCGGGGCTGCGATTGATCCGCGGGCTCACCTCGAAGCCGATCGGCATGAACGCGCTGATCGAGAAGACCTCGCAGCGTCATCACGAGCGAATGGCGCGGTGGGTGGGTGAGGCGATCGAGGAAGGAGTCCGATTCTTCGTCACCTCGCTCGGCAATCCCCGCTGGGTGGTGCAGGCGGCGCACGCGGCGGGCGGCGTGGTCTATCACGACGTGACAGAGCCCAAGTGGGCAGCCAAGGCGGTCGATGCCGGCGTCGACGGACTGATCGCGGTCAATGCACGTGCCGGCGGGCATGCAGGTCCGCATGCGGCGGAGCGACTGATCGAACTGCTCGCGCCCTTCCACCTGCCGGTGGTGTGCGCCGGCGGGATCGGTGAACCGGCGGGCTTCGTGCGATCACTCGAGCTCGGCTACGCCGGCGCACAACTGGGAACGCGGTTCATCGCCACACCCGAGTGCCGCGCGAGCGACGCCTACAAGCAGGCGATCGTGAAAGCCGTCGAGAGCGATGTGGTGTTGAGCGAGCGCATCACCGGTGTGCCGGTCGCAGTGCTCGACACGCCCTACGTGAAACGCACCGGACTCAAGGCCAGCCCGCTGTCGCGCTGGCTGCTTCGCAATCCGCGCACCAAGCACTTCATGCGCGGGCTCTACCTGATGCGCGCGGGCTGGCAATTGAAGCGCGCCTCACTGGATGCGACCGGAACGCGCGACTACTGGCAGGCCGGCAAGAGCGTTGCGGGCATCGATGCGATCGAGCCCGCGGGCCAGATCGTGCGGCGCTTTGCGGACGCGGCGCGGCGCGCCGAGGGTGGTCCGTCACCGCTCGATCGCGCCGCCACTCCGCTATCCCATCGTTAGCGCGTTCGGATCACACGCCGCGTGAAGTCGAAGCCCTCGCCGCGCGCACGCACCAGGTAGACGCCGCTGCCGGCGATCCCGCCGTCGTCACGACGGCCGTCCCACTGCAGCAGGTGCCAGCCCGCGTCGCGTCGTCCGTCGGCGAGCGATGCGACGCGTCGGCCGGCGACGTCGTAGATCGTTGCGTCGATCGAGGCCGCCTTCGGCAGCGCGAGTCTCAGTGCGACCGGGCCCGACGACGGGTTCGGCCACGCGTTCGAGAGCTCGAGTCGCGCCGGCACCACCGACACTTCGGTGCCCGTGGTGGTCTGCGTGATCGTGAACACCCCGTTCAGAGTGTCGCAACGCGACGTGACGTAGCTGTCGCAGATCCGCACCAGCGCCTGGGTCGTGGCCGGCGGGGTCGGGGAGAACTGAGTCGACGTCTGGAAGAAGTTGGACGCGTAGGTCACGTGGCGCGCGATCGGCTCCCAGTTGGCTCCCGCGTCATGCGAGAGTTCGACGTCGATCGGCGCGCCGCTGAAGAACGTCGACCACAGCACGAACGAGTCGAATCCGACCTCGAGCGAGATCCCGACGTTCGGATACGAGACCACGTCGGGGAACTGGATCAAGTTGGGACACGGACCCGAGAACACGTACAAGTGCCCGACATTCAGAGTCGAGGCGACCAGGTCCGGGCTGCCGTTGCGATCGAGATCCGCGACCGCGAGCGAGGACCCCGCGCTGATCGTGCTTGCCTGCTGGTAGAGCGCGAACGACGCCGCGCTGAACGAGAAATCGTCGGTGCGTACGTAGGCGTCGACGCCGCCCGTCTGGAACAGGATCGCGAAGTCCGATCGGCGATCGGCATTGAGATCCGTCAGCGCGATGTCGGCCGGCTGATTCGCGAGCGGAACCGTCGCCATGAGCGTGTAGCTGCCGTTGCCGCCCGCGAGGTTGCCCTGCCCCTGCAGCATGCGAAGCGCGCCGGTTGCGGTGCTGTCGATCACCAGCACGTCGGAGATGTCGTTGAAGACGTCGAAGCTGCCGACCACCAGGCCGAGCGGCGCGGTGCCGGCCGCGGACACGATCGGCGCGCCGAACAGACCGTTGCCGCGCCGGTTGGTGCCCTGTCCGAGCAGTGTCGAAAGCGTGCCGTCGCTCTGATTCGTCACCAGCAGGTCGTGGATGCCGTCTCGGTTGACGTCGGCAATCGCGACGTCCGACGGTCGCGTTCCGACCGTGTAGAAGGTCTGCACGAACGTACCGTCACCATCTCCGTTCACGCCGTTACCGAGCAGTACCGCGATGCGGTTGAGCGCCGGCTGGACCGAGACCAGGTCCGCGATGCCGTCCTCATCGAAGTCGGCGCTGGCGATCTTCGTCGTGCGTCCACCGAGCGAGAGGTTCGAAGACGCCGCAAACGTCCCGTTACCGATGCCGGCGGCCCCGAGCCCGCGTGCGCTCACGAGACCGTTCGCGTTGGTGCCGACCAGGTCGACGATGCCGTCGTCGTCGATGTCAGCCGTTGTGATTCCCAGTACGGCGAGCGCGGTCGGGATCACGAGATCGCTCGGATAACCGCCCGCGCCGTTCGACAGGCGCACGTGCAGATCGTCGGTTGAGGCGTATGCGAGGTCCTGGAATCCATCCTCGTTGAAGTCCGCGGTCGTCACCTGATTGACCTTGAACGTCGTCAAGTCGAGCGCAGCGCTGAACGCCGGACAGATCTTGAACGCGCCCGACACGGTCGAACGTGTCGAGTGATGCACGTCGGTGATGCGCAGCAGCGCCGACTGGGCATCCGGCTGCACCACGCGCCAGTTGTAGACGCTCTCGATCAGGTCGTTCGCGATCAGCTCCCAGGTGGCGCCGCCGTCGCGCGACAGCTCGAGGTCGACAGCCTGAAGGCCGGCGGGGTTGTTCCACGACATGCGGTAGAAGTTCGCGAAACCGCGCACGACCGCCTGACCCGTGTCGGGAGCGACGATCGCAATCGGCGAATCGAGCGTCCAATCGCACACCCCGGTCCAGACGTTGAGGCGTGAGAGGTTGGTGCGTACGCCCGCCAGGTCCGGACGCCCGTCCTCGAGAAAGTCACCGGTGACGAGCAGGCCGCCGCTCTGCATCTCAATCGGCTGGCCCTTGGTCAGCGGCGCGGGGCCGAACATCGGGGTCGGGCCGCCACTCCACACCCCGTCACCCACCATCAGATCGGTGATGCCGTCGCGGTTGAGATCGGTCGCAACCACGTCGACCACCGTATTGCTCACGGTGGACTGCGTCATCGTGAACGTGCCGTTTCCAGTCGCGCCCGTGCCGCCGCCCTTCAGCACGCGCAGGCTCAACTGAGACGCAATCGCGAGATCGAGCCGGCCGTCGTCCTCGAAGTCTCCCGAGACCATGCGAGCCGATTGTTCGAGCCCGAAGTTGATCGCGCTGGCGGCCCCCATGGTGCCGGAGGGCAGGCCGTTCGTCAGCGTGCCGAGCATCACCGCGAAGCCGCCGTTCGAGAGCAGCGCGCTCTGCTGACCGCACATCGCGACGTCGAGTGCGCGGTCCTCATTGAAGTCCGCGATCACGAGGTCGCGGCCGACAATCGAGGCGCCAAATCCCGTCGCGGCTCCGAACGAGCCGTTGCCGACTCCGCCGGTTCCGTTCCCGATCAACACGCGAACTCCGAACGGCGAGGTCTCGCGGGACACGACCAGATCGAACATGCCGTCGGCGTTCAGGTCGGCAGTCGCGACCGCGAACGACGACACCCCGGCGTCGAACGTGACCGCGGCATCGAGGCGTGGAATCGAACTGCCGTTCCCCATCCAGACGCGAATGCCGGTGGTGCCGGTGCCGATCAGGTCCGGGCGCCCGTCTTCGTCGAGGTCGGCGAGCGCAATTCGCTGGACCGGGGTGGCCCCCAGTGCGAGCAGCACCTCCGAGGCCGTGAACGACCCGTCACCGACCCCTGCGGCGCCGCCGCCGCGTCGCAATTGGACCGTGTCACCCTCGGAGATCACGAGATCGAGGATGCCGTCGCCGTCGAAATCGGTGGAGGCGATGTCGGATGCCGCGGAGACCGTGGTGCTCGCGAAGGTCGGAACCAGGGAGCGACACACGGTCGAGTTCTGCAGGCTCTGATCGGTCGCGCTGGTCCCGACCGCCGAGACGCGCACCTTGAATTCGGTGGTCGCGACGTCCGGCACCCACAGCGTGAAGCTGCCGTCGTTCGTGGTCGGGTTGGGGACGGGACTGGCCGCCTGCGGCACTCCGGCGATCAACACGTCGACCTGGATCAGGCTCGAGCCCAGGTTCTGGCCGGTCCACGTCACCGTGATCGGCTCGAGTGCCGTGAAGCTCTGCGCAGAATCGGGGAACGTGAGCGTGATCGATGGCGTGACCATGTTGCCATTCGAGGCCTGCCGGTGCGTCGCGAAAATGTCGGCGCCCGATGGGGGATCGTTGCGCTCGTCCTGCCACGCGATCACAACGCCACCAACGCCGTCCGATGCGGCCGACTGCATCTCCTGAACGCCGTCGGTGCCGATGACGGGCGTGACCGTTCGATTCCATACCTGCGTCGCATTGCCGTCGAAGCGCCGCGCCTGGATGTCGCCATCGAATACCACGTACAGCGTGCGATACACGAAGATCGCGCCGTCGTTCGGTCCGCCCACCACGAACAGGTCGCGCTGCGTGCCGGTCAACGAGTCGATCGCCGCGCCGTTCGCGCCCCACAGCAGCGCGCCATTGACGTCGAGTCGTTGCGCGTAGATGTCCGTCGCGTGCTCGAAGCCGTCCGCGGCCACGCGATCGAAGTCGCGCCCGTCGAGCCAACCGATGACGGCGCTTCCGCTGCCGTCCACGATCAGACGCGGGAACGCCTGCACCGTGATGAGGTCCCACGGAGTATTCGGTGGGGTGTGCACCAGCACGCCGCTCGCGCCCCACTGCGCCGCACCCGCGGCATTGAGCTTCTGCGCGCGAATCGGGAGCGCCTCGCCATTCAGGTCGATCACGCCGTCGTTTTCTTCCCACGCGAAGTGCGCGAGTCCCGCGGCGTCGACCGCGAGGTTGGCACCGGTCACGTTGACCGACGCGTTGTGGCGCACCGTCACTCCGCCCGCGTCCCACTGACGCGCGCCTGCCTCGTTCACCTTGTTCGTGAACAGCCCATGCCGGGAGACGGCCGCGATCGGCTGGAACGAAGTCCACGCGATCACCGCCTGGTTGGCGGCGCTGCGGCGCAGTGAGACGCTCCCCGGGTCTTGCGTCGAGACCTGCACGCCCGAGGCCCCGAGCGACAGGGTCCCGTTCATCTGGATCAACTGGAATCGCACGTCGAGCTGACTGAATGCCACGTACAGTGCGCCGTCGGCGCGCGTGTCGAAGCCGAAGCCCTCGGTCGAGCTGGTGCCGACGCGAATCCCGCCCGCCGCGAACTGCGCGACGCCGAGCGAGTCGAAGCGCTGCACGTAGAAGCCGGGCGTGCCGGCGCGAATGTCGAGCCAGCCGACCCACGCGCCGCCGTGCAGGTCGCTCACGACAAACGGGCTCGAGGAGTTCTGGATCTCGCCCACGCCCGTCACGTCGACGCCGGTCGCGCCCCACCGCTTGGCCCCCGTCGCCTCGTCCAGCCGGTTGATGCTCAGGCTCTGGTCGTCGACCACGTAGACGCAGATCAGCCCGCCGCCTCCGTCCGGACATACGGTGGTGCCCGGGAAGCCCGGCCCCTTGACCAGTTCCTCCTGATCGTTCGAGTCGGCGAGCGGGTTGCCGGTGTTGGACCATGCGCCTGATGCGGTTGCGGCCGGAATGACGTTGAGCCCGATGGTCAGCGCCAGGAGCAGGAGGGCTAGACGGCGGCACGACGGCATGGGGAACTCCTTGAAGAGAGAGGGGCGCAGCTCGGAGGTTCTTCAAGGGCTGGGATCCCCGGGCCGGGCGGGAATCACAGGCAGGGCCCGACTTTCGATCGCCGACCTCACGCCACCGAGGCGTTCCGGCTCCGTTCGCCCGCCAGTTCGTTGGCGGGGCCTGCGACCGCCAGTGCTTCGAGCGCCTCGACCGTGAGCGTGCAGGCGCCGAGCGCCTCGTCGACGCGACCGGTCGCGCGCACCACCTCGCCTCGCGCGGCGGCGGCGAAGCGGCGGTAGGCGTCGGGGAAAAGCACGCATTCGACCAGCCCCGAGCGGTCGGCCAGGGTCAGGAACAGCATCAGCCCGCCCTGCTTGGTCTCGACCCGGCGCATCGCGCACGGCAGCCCCACCACCGTGACGCGCCGCCCGGGGTGGCGCGTCACGGTCGGACCGCGCGCGCGACGGCCGGCGTCGCCGGCGTCGGCTCCAACGCCCTCGATCCCGTCGAGCGGGTGGGCGCTGAACCACAGGCCGCACGAGCGGATCTCGTGGCGCATGCGATCGAGCGCGTCGTATTCGGGTAGCTCGG
>JABFRW010000144.1 GCA_013140805.1 Candidatus Eisenbacteria bacterium | reverse complement strand
CCGAACATCATCATGCGCGGTCCGCCCGCCCCACCGCCCGCGCCGCTGCCGCTCAGCGCACCGAACAGATCCTGCGGCGAGAAGTTGCGCTGGTTGATGTTGTTCGACATGCCGAGCACCGTGAAGCGCGTCGCGCCGCGAATCACCGTCGAGTTGCCGCCGACCTGGTAGCGATCGTTGTCGCCGTAGCCCGCGTAGGCCTTGCCGAAGTTGAGCTTCAGATTGCGCATGATGAAGTTCATGGTCTTCTGCGAGCCGCCGTCGTCGAAGCCGCTGAACTCCGCCTGATCGCTCATGCGGTCGTAGACCTGGATGCGATCGATCTCGTCGGCGGGCAGATTCTTCATGGCCGCGGTCGGGTCGCTGCCCATGAACGGCTTACCGTTGACCAGCACCTGCTGCACCTGCTCGCCCTGCGCCCGCACCTGTCCGTTCTCCATGGTGACACCCGGAAGCTTCTGCACCAGATCTTCGGCAGTGGCGTCTTTGTGCACCTTGACCGCGCTCGCGCGGAACTCGGTGGTGTCGGCCTTCTGGATCGCGGGTGCGGGAGAGTCGGTCACCGAAATGCCGGGCAGGTTCACGGCGTCGGGGGTCATCGCCAGCACCCCCGCTTCCTGCTTGTTGCGCGTCACGCGCATCACCATTCGCATCGTCTCGTAGCCCAGTCGCGTGGCCTCGAGGCGGTAGCTGTGCACGCCGAGGCCCGTCACCTCGAACGAGCCGTCGTCTTTCGCAGTCGCGCGATGAACCTGAGAGGTGTCGGCCATGCTCGTGAGCTTGATTTGAACGCCGCCGATCGCGGCCTGCGTCGTCGGGTCCACGAACTTGCCGCGCAGGCTCGTCGCCTGGGCGTGAGCGGCCACGGGAAGCAGGAGCAAAAGCAGCACGAGCGTGGAAACGAGGCGCATCGGTCGGTCCTTGAGTGGGGGCGGTCGGAATCAGGCGGCACGACTGTAGCGCTTCGCCACTCCATCCGACGACTCAACCCGCCGCAGGGTTGGGCCGGCCGACCTGGCGGCAGGCGCGTCCCCGCGCAATCGCGGGGGACAGGCTCTCCGCGTTGACGGCCCCCGAACGCCGGGTGTTTCCTTCAGCCGTCGCAGCGAGGCGCGGGTTCCGGGAGGTGGGATGGAGAGTGACCCGAGACGACTCATGTTCAGCAGAATCGCGGCCGGCCATACCGACCTGGTTTTCGATTGGGTCCGGGCCGGCCATCCGGTCGCGTCGCGCGACTCAGGTGGCGTTTCGGTGCTCGAGTGGTGCGCGTACCACGGCGATGTGAGCGCGATTCGGCTGCTGCTCGCGAATGGCGAGTCACTCGAAACCCTCGGTGCGAACTTCGACCTGAATGGTGCGTCCTTCCACGGGCACTGGAGGCTCTGCCGCTTCCTGCTCGAGCACGGCGCCGACGCGAACGCCGCGCTGACCGACACCGGCGAGACGCCGCTGCACTCGGCGCTCTGCAAGCTCGCCCGCCCGGGTGACGAGCAGGTCGTCGAGGTCCTGCTCGAACACGGCGCCGACCCGAATCGCGCAACGAATCCCGCGATTCCGACCGGGAGCTTCATGCGGGATTGCAGGACTCGAGCAGAGACTCCTCTCCATCGGGCGGCCGCATTCGGATCCGAAGCCACGCTGAAGCGATTGCTGGCGGCGGGGGCGAATCGAGACGCAAAAGACATGAACGGCGACTCCCCCCTCACGTGGGCGAGCTGGCATCTACGCCCGGCCCCGATCCTGCGCCTGCTGTGCTTCGGTGAATTCACGATTCACCCCGACCATGCGTGAGCGAGTCGGGCTCTCGAATCCCGGCGCCGATCGCGCCTCTTGACACCCCCTCCACACTTCCGCAATCCTGCCTCGGCCTGCCTCAGAACTCCTTGTCGGGCAGGCACTACCAGCCATGTGAAATGATCCGCAAGCAGGCGCCGAGGCCCGATGCGGGCCCCGCTCGCCGCCGCTCCATAGCCGCTCTATAGAAGAGAGGCCTCCCCGGTGCTTCAAGTGGTGTGCATCAAGCAGGTCGCGGACACCGAAACGCGCGTCAAGACGGGCGCCGACGGCAAGACGCTCGACCCGAACGGCGTCACCTGGATCATGAATCCCTACGACGAGTTCGCGCTCGAGCAGGCGTTGCGTGTGAAGGAAGCGGCCGGCGCGGGCGAAGTGGTGGCGCTCTCGATGGGCGGCGCCGGCGTTCAGACCACGCTGCGCAACGCACTCGCGATCGGTGCCGACCGTGCGATCCATCTCAGACTCGACGGCCCGCAGCCTGACTCGCTGCAGGTGGCACGCGCACTCGCGGCCGAGATCGCGCCTCTCAACGCCTCGATCGTGTGGCTCGGCAAGCAGGCGGTGGACGACGATCAGGCGCAGGTCGGTCCGATGCTCGCCGAGCTGATCGGCGCGCCGTGCGTCACCGTCGTCGCCAAATTCGAACTCGCGGGCGAGAAGGCGATGGTCGAGCGCGAGATCGAAGGCGGCCGCGAAGTCGTCGAGGTCACGCTTCCGGCGGTGTTCACCGCCGACAAGGGCCTGAACGAACCGCGCTATGCCTCGCTCAAGGGCATCATGGCGGCGAAGAAAAAGCCGCTCGAAGAAAAGCCGGCGGTTCCCGGCGATCCGAATCTCGAGATCCTCTCGATGCAGCTTCCCCCGCCGCGCGCGGCGGGCCGCATCGTGGGCAGCGGTGTCGAGGCGGTGCCGGAACTGGTTCGCATCCTGCGCGAAGAAGCGAAGGTGATCTAGCCATGAGCATTCTCGTCTTCGTCGAACAGCGCGACGGCAAGCTCCGCAGCGTCACGCATGAAGCGCTGTCCGAGGCCGCGCGTCTGGCGCCGGCGCTCGGCTCGCCGGTCGTCGGTATCTGCGCGGCTGCCGCGGATCCGGGCCTCGCCTCGCTCGGCGCCTACGGCGCGAACGAAGTGCGGCTCGCCGCGAACGCGGCCTTCGCGCGCCACGACGCCGCGGGCTACACCGCCGCGGTGGTCGCGGCCGCTCAGGAGCTCAAGCCCGCGGCGATTCTGTTTCCCGCTTCGGCGATCGGGCGCGATCTGGCACCGCGCGTCGCGGCCCGGCTCGGTGTCGGGCTCGCGGCAGACTGCACGGCGCTCGCGGCCGTCGGTGGAAAGCTGCACGCGACCCGCCCGGTCTATGCCGGCAAGGCCACGCAGACGATCGGATTCCTCAAGAGCCCGGCGATGGCGTCGCTGCGCCCCAAGGTGTTCGCCGCGATGTCGCCGACCGGCGCGACGGCGACGGTCGTGAGCCAGAACTTCAGCTACGATGCCGCCGCTTCCCGTGCCCGGGTCACCGGGCTCACGGCGGGCGAGGGTGGCAAGCTCGATCTGACCGAAGCCGAGGTGATCGTCTCGGGCGGACGCGGGCTCAAGGGCCCGGAACACTTCAATCTGATCGAAGACCTCGCGGCTGCGCTCGGCGGGACGGTCGGTGCATCGCGCGCGGTCGTCGACGCGGGCTGGCGGCCACATGGCGATCAGGTCGGGCAGACCGGCAAAACCGTGAGTCCCAAGCTCTACGTGGCGATCGGCATCTCGGGCGCGATTCAGCATCTGGCCGGCATGTCGTCGTCGCGTTGCATCGTCGCGATCAACAAAGATGGCGAAGCGCCGATCTTCAAAGTCGCGGATTTCGGGATCGTTGGCGACGCCTTCGAGGTGGTGCCGGCCCTGACGGCGGCGGTCAAGAAGCTCAACGCGCACGGGTAGCCTCGGCACGCGAGGCGCCCGACTCACGCGGGGGGATCACAGCACGATGCGCGAGTACATGCCGATCCTGATGTTCCTGATCGTCGCGATCCTGTTCGGTGCGGGGACGCTGCTCGCGAGCGCTCTGATCGTGCCGACGCGGCGCAACGCGATCAAGAACTCCACCTATGAGTGCGGCGTGCTGCCGGTGGGTTCCGCGCGCGAGCGCTTCTCGATCAAGTTCTACATGGTCGCGGTGCTGTTCATCCTGTTCGACATCGAAGCGGTGTTCCTGTACCCATGGGCGGTGGCGTTCAATCAGCTCGGCCTCTACGGGCTGATCGAGGGCCTGATGTTCATCGGCATTCTGCTGGTGGGCTACCTGTACGTGATCCGCAAGAAGGCACTGGACTGGGAGTAGGCCGTGAGGGAGTCGCCCCGATGACCGACGAAAAGGCGAACAATCCTTTCCGCGTGCTGGGTCAGGCGCCGGCTGCGCCGTTGGTCCACCGCGCGCTCGAGTCCGACGCAGCGACCGCCGAGGATCTCGAGAAGGGGCTCCTGTTCACGACCGTCGAGAACATGCTCGGCTGGGCCATGAACCAGGCCCGCGCGAACGCGATCTGGCCGCTCGGCTTCGGGCTCGCCTGCTGCGCGATCGAGATGATGGCGATCGTGGGCCCGCGCTTCGACGTCTCGCGCTTCGGCGCCGAGGTGTTCCGCGCATCGCCGCGGCAGGCGGATCTCATGATCGTGGCCGGCCGCGTGAGCATCAAGATGGCGCCGGTGCTTCGCCAGCTCTACGACCAGATGCCGGATCCCAAGTGGGTGATCTCGATGGGCGCCTGCGCCTCGTGCGGTGGCGTGTTCAACAACTACGCCATCCTGCAGGGCGTCGACAAGATCGTTCCGGTCGACGTCTACGTGCCGGGTTGCCCGCCGCGTCCCGAGGCGCTGATCCACGGCATGATGAAGCTGCAGGAAAAGATCCTCGCCTCGAAGCCCGAGATCGGGCCGTTCCCGCGCAAAAAGAAGAGAGTCGTCGCCTGATCATGCTGCCGCGCGCCATGGAGGTGCACGAATCGTGTCGCTGACCGTCGAACGCGTCGAGGCGCGGCTGCGCGAACGCTTTCCGACTGTTTCGATTCGCCGCCAGCAGGGCGAGGCGGTGCGGGACGTCACGCTGTTCGTGCCCGCCGACTCGATCGTCGATCTCTGCATGTTCCTGCGCGACGACCTCGAGCTGGACTTCGCGATGCTGTCGTGGGTCGGCGGAGTGGATCGACTGCCGGACACTCCGCGCTTCGAGGTGGTCTATCACCTGCTCTCGTTGTCGAACAATCTGCGATTGGTGCTGAAGGTCCAGCTCACCGAGGAGAACCCGCGAGTCGCCACCGTCAGCGGTGTGTGGCCGACCGCGAACTGGCACGAGCGCGAGGCCTACGACTTCTACGGCATCCATTTCACGGGACATCCGGACCTCACGCGCATCCTGCTTCCCGAAGAGTGGGTGGGCTGGCCGCTGCGCAAGGACTCGCCGCTCGGCTACCAGGAAGTCGCGTTCACGCACAACACGCCGAATCGCACCGTGCCGGATCCCGATCTCAAGAAACTCGCACCCAAAAAGGTCCGATTCCGTGCGCAATGAAACGATGACCCTGAACATGGGTCCTCAGCACCCCTCGACTCACGGGGTGCTGCGCGTGGTGCTGGAACTCGACGGCGAGACGGTGCTCAAGGCCAAGCCGATCATCGGCTACCTGCACACCGGCATGGAGAAGCAGGCCGAGTACAAGACCTACACGCAGTCGATTCCGCAGACCGACCGCATGGACTACCTGGCGCCGATGAGCAACAACCTGGCGCTGTGTCTGGCGGCCGAGAAGCTGCTCGGGATCGAGGCGCCGGAGCGTGCTCAGGCGATCCGCGTGCTGCTGGTGGAACTGACGCGCATCAGCGCCCACTGCGTGTGGCTCGGCACCCACGCGCTCGATATTGGCGCGATGACGGTGTTCTTCTACTGCTTCCGCGAGCGCGAGAAGGTGCTGTCGATCTACGACCACGTCGCGGGTGCTCGCATGACTTCGTCGTACATCCGGGTCGGTGGGCTGGCGATGGACATTCCGGCAGGGCTGCTGGATCGCTGCGAGAAGTTCGTCGACGAGATGCCGGCGCATGCCGACGAGTACGAGAACCTGCTGAGCAAGAATCCGATCTGGCTCGCCCGGCTCAAGGACGTGGCGCACTTGAGCGCGAAGGATGCGATCGCGTTCGGCGCCACCGGCCCGACGCTGCGGGGTTCGGGCGTGAACTGGGACCTTCGAAAGGCCCAGCCCTACTGCAACTACCAGCAATACGATTTCGAGGTTCCGGTCGGCAAGGCCGGCGATGCCTACGATCGCTATGCCGTTCGCGTGCGGGAGATCCGCGAGTCGGCAAAGATCGCCAAGCAGGCGATCCAGAAGATCCGCGCACTGGGCGAAAAGGGCGACTACCGCCTGCGCGACTACAAGTACGTGCTGCCTCCGAAGGAAGAGGTGAAGACCTCCATGGAGGCGCTGATTCATCACTTCAAGATCGTCTCGCACGGATTCTTCCCGCCGGTCGGCGAGGCGTATGCAGCGGTCGAGGCGCCCAAGGGCGAACTCGGTTTCTACTTCGTCTCGGACGGCACGCCGCGTCCATGGCGCATGAAGGTCCGCTCGCCCTCGTTCGTGAACCTGCAGACCCTGCCGACCATGGTCGAAGGCAGGCTGGTCGCCGACGTGATCACCGCGATCGGCAGCCTCGACATCGTGCTCGGGGAGATCGACCGATGAGCCACGCGCCCCTGATGCCGACCGAGGCGCCGGCGGTGCTCGAGTGGCCGCCCGCGCGCAAGGTCCAGGTCGACGCCGCACTCGCGCGCTACCCGAACAAGCGCTCGGCGGTGCTGCCGGTGCTGTGGGAAGCGCAGCGGGAGTGGGGCTGGATCTCGCCCGGCGCGATGCGGCTGGTGGCGCGGACCGTCGACCTGCCGGAGTCCGAGGTGTTCGGCATCGCGACCTTTTACACCATGTTCAATCTCAAGCCGGTGGGTCGCCATCACCTTCAGGTGTGCATGACGTTGTCGTGCTCGCTGATGGGCGCCGATCGTCTGTTCAAGCATCTCGAACGCAAGCTCGGCATCGGGCACGGTGAAACCACGGCGGACGGACGCTACACGCTGCGTCGCGTGGAGTGTCTGGCCGCGTGCGGCATGGCGCCGTGCATGCAGGTGAATCTCGACTATCACGAGAACCTGAACGAGGCGTCGGTGGACACGCTGCTGGAGAAGCTCAAGTGAGGCGCGGCCCGCTGCTGTTCGCGAACATCGACACTCCGGGGCTCCATCGCCTCGAGACCTATCGCGGCCAGGGCGGCTACGCGGCGCTCGCCGAAGTGGTGGGGAAGAAGCCGGCCGACGAATGCATCGAGATCGTGAAGGCGTCCGGCCTGCGCGGTCGCGGCGGCGCAGGATTTCCGACCGGGCTCAAGTGGAGCTTCGTGCCGAAGAACTCGCCCAAACCCAAGTACATCGTGTGCAACGCCGATGAATCCGAGCCGGGTACGTTCAAGGATCGCGAGCTGATGGAGAAGAATCCGCACCTGCTGATCGAGGGCATGATCCTCACCGGCTACGCGATCGGCTCGAACGTCGGCTACATCTACCTGCGCGGCGAGTTCGAATACATCCAGCGCATCCTCGACGCCGCGATCGCCGAAGCGCGCGGTGCGGGACTGCTCGGTGCCAGCGTCGCGGGCTCGGGCTATGCATTCGAGCTCCACACGCACCTCGGTGCCGGCGCCTACATCTGCGGCGAGGAAACCGCGCTGCTGTCGTCTCTCGAGGGCTATCGGGGCCAGCCGCGGCTCAAGCCGCCGTTCCCGGCGGTCGAGGGTCTCTACGCCTGCCCGACGGTTGTGAACAACACCGAGACGCTCATGAACGTGCCGCACATCCTCAAGCACGGCGGTCAGTGGTATCGGCAATGGGGCACCGAGAAGAGCGCCGGCACCAAGATCTTCAGCGTCTCGGGGCCGGTGAAGAAGCCCGGGAACTACGAAGTGCCGCTCGGTCTCAGCATGAAGTCGCTGATCAACGACCTGTGTGGCGGGATGCGAGACGGCCTCGAGCTCAAGGCCATCATCCCCGGCGGATCCTCGGTTCCATTGCTGCCGGCCAGCGACCTCGACACCCCGCTCGATTACGAAGCGATGAACGCCAAGGGAACGTTTCTGGGCTCGGGCGGCGTGATCGTGATCGACCAGGGCACCTGCCTGGTGGATGCGCTCTGGAACATCATCCGATTCTACGAACACGAGTCGTGCGGCAAGTGCACCCCGTGTCGCGAGGGCACCTACTGGATGGCCGAGGTGCTCGAACGCATGGAACACGGCGGAGCGCGTGACACCGACATCGATCTGCTCGCGGACGTCGCGGACAACATCCTCGGCAAGAGCTTCTGCGCGCTCGGTGACGCGGCCGCGATGCCGGTCCAGGGAGCGCTCAAGCACTTCAGGGCCGAGTTCGAGTACCACGTGAAGCACAAGCAGTGCATGGTCAACCGGCGCCGCGAGGAACTGAAGAGCATGAAGGGTGTGGGGGTGGGAGCGTGAGCGACCGGATCCAGGTCACGATCAACGGCCGTGCGATCGAGGTGCCCAAGGGCACGCTCGTGACCGACGCGGCGCGAATGGCCGAAGTGCACGTACCGATCTTCTGCTCGCACGCCAAGCTGCCGCCGCTCGGAGCGTGCCGCATCTGCGTGGTCGAGATCGGAACGCCGAAGCTCGGTCCCGATCGCAAGCCGGTCCTGTCGGCCGATGGCACGCCTGAAATCGCGTGGATGCCCAAGGTGCAAACCGGCTGCACCACGCCGGTCACCGACGGCATGCACGTGCGCTCCGAGTCGGACATCGCCGTCAAGGCACGCAAGGGCGTGATGGAGTTCCTGCTCGTCAATCATCCGCTCGATTGCCCGGTGTGTGACGAAGGCGGTGAGTGCCAGCTGCAGGACCTCGCGTTCGCATTCGGTCACGACAGCTCGCGCATGGCCGAGGCCAAGCGCGTGTTCGACAGCGAGGATCTCGGGCCGATCGTCAAAAAAGAGGCGAATCGCTGCATCGTGTGCATGCGCTGCGTGCGCTACTGCGACGAAGTGATGGGCGACGATGCACTGACCGCTCACCAGCGTGGCGTGCACACCGAGATCTCGTCATTCAATCGCCAGCCGCTCGAGTGCGAGCAGTGCGGCAACTGCATCGAGGTGTGTCCGGTCGGTGCGCTGACCGCACTTCCCTACCGCTTCAAGGCGCGTCCGTGGGATCTGCGCCAGCACATCACGGTGTGTCCGTGGTGCTCCAACGGATGTTCCGTGCGGCTCGGCGTGCGCGGCAACGAAATCCTGCGCGCGCGCGGCACCGAGTACCGCGGTGTGAATCAGGAATACCTGTGCGTGCGGGGTCGCTTCGGTTACGAGTTCGTCGACTCGGGCGATCGGCTGTCGTCACCGCTGCTGCGAGTCGGTTCGCAGGCGGGGCCGGTGTCGTGGGACGAAGCGATCACGTGGGTCTCCGCGCGACTGCGCGAGATCGCCGCCATCCACGGACCCGATGCGATCGCATTCCTCGGCGGCGAGCGTCTGAACGTCGAAGAGCAGTACCTGTTCCAGAAGCTCGCCCGCGCGGTGCTGGGCTCGAATCACATCGATGCGCGCACCCGCTACCCGGCGCGCGTTCCGGGCGACGCGATCTTGCGTGCCACCGGCGGTGGCCGCCGCTCGCTCACCTTCGCGGAGCTCTATCAGAGCGACGTGGCGCTGACGCTCGGCGACGACCTGCAGGGTGAGGGACCGTTCGCGCACTCGCAGATGATCCGTGGCCAGCATCAGAGCGGCCTGCACCTGATGGTCGCGCATCCGCGTCGGGTGAAGCTGGCGCGAGAGAAGTTCAAGGGGACGTGGCTCGGCTACACGCCAGGCAGCGAGGTGGCGTTCGTCAACGCGCTCACTGCCGCGGCACTCGAACTCGGCGACCCGGCAAATGCACCTGCGGACGTCGCTCAGCAGCTCGGCGCACTCAAGGGCGGGCTCGCGGCCTACGCGGCCGAGAAGGTCGAGGCGCAGGTCGGCGTTCCCGCCGCGACGCTTCGCGCGGCGGCGAAGCGACTGCGCGATGCGCCGCGCAAGAGCGTGCTGTTCGGGCGTGCGTTCACCGAGCACCCCGAGGCCGTTGCGTTGCTGCAGGCGGTCGAGAACCTGAGCTGGGCGGTCGGTGCGATCACGAACGAGCGTTCGTTCGTGATGTTCATCGGGCCGCATTCGAACTCGCAGGGTGCTCTCGACATGGGACTGACGCACGACCAGCTGCCCGGCTACGTTCCGGTCGGCGACGCCGCGGCGCGCGCCGGATACGAAAAGGCGTGGGGCGCGACGCTGAACGCGCGGCCCGGTCGCACCGCCGAGGGCATCATCGCGGATGCCGCGGCCGGCAAGATCAAGGCGTTGTGGATCGCGAGCGATGAGCTGCTCGCCTCGGCGCCGAATCGCGAGCTGGTCGGCAAGGCGCTCGAAGCGGTCGATCTGGTGATCGTGAACGAGATGTTCCTGTCCGAAACCGCGAAGCTCGCAAACGTGGTGTTCCCGGTCGCCTCCTTCGCCGAGAAGGAAGGCGTGATGGTCAACTGCGAGCGCCGCCTGCAGAAGAGCGTACGCGCGCTGCCGCCGCGCAAGGGCTCACGACCCGACTGGGAAATCTTTCAGTCGGTCGCACAGGGGCTCGGAGCGAACTGGACCTATCGCACCTCGGAAGACATCTTCCGCGAGATCGCGCGGCTGGTCCCCGGCTATGGCGGCATGATGTACGCGATGATGCTGCCGCTCGGGCCCACCTGGTCGTTCGAAGCCGCAAGCACGCATGCGACCCGGCTCGCGCCGGTCGAGGACGGCAAGCCGGCCAACGGCGAGGGCCTGTGGCTGCTGTCGGGCGGCGTGCTGTTCCTGGAAGGGAGCATGGGCAACCGCACCACGCTGCTGCCGCGACTCGCGAAGCAACCGCGCGCCGCACTCCATCCGGACGATGCCGCGCAGCTCGGCGTGAAGGACGGCGATGCGCTCGAGCTGACCGGCCCCGCGGGCGCGATCACCGTGCCGGCGAAGGTCGATGCCGACGTGCCGAAGGGCAGCGTATTCGTTCCCTATGCCTATCGCGGCGTCGAGCTGAATCGGCTCGGCGTGCCGAGCGGCGCGGGGTTGCGCGTTCGTGTGAAGCGCGCGGTCCATTCAGCGGTGGGAGCGTAGCGTTCGATGGAAGCCCTCCTCGCCCTCTGGAATCACCCCGACTTCCAGTTCACGTTCTGGACGTTCGTCAAAGTCATGGTGATCCTGAACGGCATGCTCGGCATCGTGTCCTATCTGATCTACGCCGAGCGCAAGATCGCGGGCCACATGCAGGCGCGCGTCGGACCCAATCGCGTCGGGCCGCTCGGCCTGTTCCAGCCATTCGCGGATGTCGGCAAGCTGTTCTTCAAGGAAGAGTTCATGCCCGACGGCGCGAACAAGGTGATCTTCACGATCGCGCCGATCCTCGCGGTGATTCCGGCGATCGTCACGTTCGCCGTGGTGCCGTTCGGGCCCACCGATCCGTTCATCGTGACGGACGTGAACGTGGGGCTGCTGGTGTTCCTCGCCATGTCGAGCCTCGGCGTCTACTCGATCACGCTCGGCGGCTGGTCCTCGAACAACAAGTACGCTCTGCTGGGCGGGCTGCGGTCGGCCGCGCAGATGATCTCGTACGAGCTGGCGATGGGACTGTCCACGATGGGCGTCCTCCTGATGACCGGCTCGCTCTCGCTGGTCACGATCGTCAAGGCGCAGGACCCGTTCTGGTTCGTGCTCTTCCAGCCGATCCCGTTCTGCATCTTCATGATCTGTGCACTCGCCGAGACCAACCGCGCCCCGTTCGATCTGCCGGAGGCCGAAGCGGAACTCGTCGCCGGATTCCATACCGAGTTTTCGAGCATGAAATTCGGGCTGTTCTTCCTCGGCGAGTTCGCGAACGTCATGGCGATTTCGTCGATCGCGGTGGTGCTGTTCCTGGGCGGTTGGAACGGGCCGTGGCTGCCCGACTCGCTCAAGTTCCTGTGGTTCTTCGCCAAGCTCGGAGTGCTGCTGTTCTTCTTCATCTGGGTGAGGTGGACGTTTCCGCGCCTGCGCTACGACCAGCTCATGGCGCTCGGCTGGAAGGTGCTGCTCCCGATCTCGATCCTGCATCTGGTGGGCACGGCGCTGGTGGTGTTCTGGCGGAACAACTCATGATCCCGATCCTGTTCCTGGCATTCGCGCTCCTGCTCACCGGCTGCAGCCTGATGGTGATTCTCAACAAGAATCCCATCACGAGTGCGCTGTGGCTGGTGCTCGGCTTCGTTTCGCTGGCGGCGCTCTACCTGCTGCTCCACGCCGAGTTCGTGGCGATGGTGCAGGTGCTGGTCTACGCCGGCGCGATCATGGTGCTGTTCCTGTTCGTGATCATGTACCTGAATCTGAAGCGCGACGAGGAAGACGGGCTCACGCATGCGCTGCGCCGCTGGACCGGCTGGATCGTGGGCGGGCTGCTGCTGGTCGAGGGGCTGGTGCTGGCGCGCTCGCACTGGGCGCCGGGTCCCGCGAGCCTCGAACCCGCCAATGGAGTGTGGGGCAACACCGCTGCGATCGGGCGCGTGCTCTACTCGCGCTACCTGTTCCCGTTCGAGATCACTTCCATTCTCCTGCTGGTGGCGATGGTGGGCGCGATCCTGATCGCGCGTGGAGCCGCTCCGCGCGGCGATGGAGCGGGCGAATGAACCTGCCGGCGGCCGTACCGATGTCCTGGTACCTCATCCTCAGCGCGGTGGTGTTCACGATCGGCATCATCGGCGTGCTGGTGAGGCGCAATGCGCTCGTCATCTTCATGTCGATCGAGCTGATGCTGAACGCCGCGAACCTCGCGTTCGTCACGTTCTCGCACTATCTGAATTCGCTCGACGGACAGATCTTCGTGTTCTTCGTCATGACGGTCGCCGCCGCCGAGGTAGCGATCGGACTCGCGATCATCGTCAACGTCTACCGGTTGAAAGAGACCGTGTACGTCGACGAGATCAACCTGCTCAAGGGATAGGGCGCCGCGCGCATGCCGATGCACTTCACGATTTCGCCGCCGAGGGCACGATGAGCCTGCCGCTGCTCTGGATCATTCCGGCGCTGCCGCTGGCCGCGGTGCTGCTGAGCCTGTTGATCGGTGACCGCCTCGGCAAGCGCGGCACCACGCTGCTCGCCTGCGGCGCCGTCGGAGCAGCGTTCGCCTTCGCCGTGCGCGCGGTGCTTCAGCTCGCGGCGCTGCCTCCGGCCGAGCGGGTGCTGAACGAACTGGCTTACACCTGGATGCGGGTCGGCGACTTCCACGTCGACGTCGCGTTCATGCTGGATCCGCTCTCGAGCGTGATGGTGCTGGTGGTGACCGGCGTCGGCTTCCTGATCCACGTCTACGCGACCGGCTACATGGCGCACGACCATTCGTTCCGCCGCTTCTTCATGTATCTGAACCTGTTCATGTTCGCGATGCTCACGCTGGTGCTCGCCGACAACTTCCTGCTGATGTTCGTGGGCTGGGAGGGAGTCGGGCTGTGCTCGTACCTGCTGATCGGCTTCTGGTACGACCGCCCGGCCGCCGCACAGGCCGGCAAGAAGGCCTTCATCGTCAATCGCATCGGCGATTTCGGCGTGATCCTCGGCATGTTGTTCGTGTTCACGCACACTGGCAGCCTGCAGTACGAGCAGGTGTTCAAGGCGGCGCCGCTGGTGTTCGCACTCGGCTCGACGATCATCACCACCGCGACGCTGCTGCTGTTCCTCGGCGCCACCGGCAAGAGTGCGCAGTTGCCGCTCTACACCTGGCTGCCCGACGCGATGGAAGGCCCGACGCCGGTCTCGGCGCTCATTCACGCCGCCACCATGGTGACCGCCGGCGTCTACCTGGTCGCTCGCAGCCACGTGTTGTTCGAGCTGGCGCCGGCAACGCTCGAAGTGGTGGCGGTGATCGGCGCGGCCACCGCGCTCTTCGCGGCGACCATCGGCCTGGTGCAGAACGACATCAAGCGAGTGCTCGCGTATTCGACCGTGAGCCAGCTCGGTTACATGTTCTTCGCCTGCGGCGTCGGCGCATTCGGCGCCGGCATCTTCCACGTCATGACGCACGCGTTCTTCAAGGCGCTGCTGTTCATGGGCGCGGGCTCGGTGATCCACGCGCTCCACAACGAGCAGGACCTTCGCAAGATGGGCGGGCTCGCCTCGAAGCTGCCGTGGACTCACGGCGTGATGCTGGTCGCCACCATCGCGATCGCGGGCATCCCGCCGTTCGCGGGCTTCTTCAGCAAGGACGAGATCCTCCATCACGCGTTCGCCTCGGGGCACTATGGCGTGTGGCTCGCGGGCCTCGTGGGCGCGGCGCTCACCGCGTTCTACATGTTCCGGCTCTACATCCTCACGTTCCGCGGCAAGTCGCGGCTCTCGCACGAGGCCGAGCATCACCTGCACGAGTCGCCGCCTTCGATGATCGCACCGCTGGTGGTGCTCGCGGCGCTCTCGGTGGTCGGCGGCTGGATCGGGCTTCCCATGCAGCAGGGCGGCCACGCACTCGAACGGTGGCTCGCACCCTCGCTCGAGACGCACGCGTCCGCGGCACATGACATGGCGGGAATGACCCATGGCGCCGCCGGGGCTTCGCACGACATGGCAGGCATGGCGCACTCCGCCGCGGGGGCCACCCATCACGAGGTCAGTCGCGGAACCGAGTGGCTCCTGATCGTGCTGTCGGTCGGGGTGGCGCTGTTCGGCATCGCACTGGCGTTTCGCATGTACCTGCAGTCGCCGGGACTCGGAACCACGGTGCGCCAGCGGCTCGGCGGCATCCACCGCATGCTGCTCGAGAAGTACTGGGTGGACGAGCTCTACGACGCCACGGTGGTGCGCCCCACGATGGCGATCTCGAACCTGTTCTGGAAGCTCGTCGATTCGAAGCTGGTGGACGGCCTCGTCAATGGCGTCGCGTTCACGGTCGAGAGCACCTCGGCGGTCCTGCGGCTGTTCCAGACCGGATTCGTCGGCACTTACGCGCTATTCACCGCACTCGGTGTGGCGGCGCTCATCCTGCATTTCCTGAGGGGCTGACGTGCACGGAACCTGGCTGAGCTGGATCGTGTTCCTGCCGCTGATCGGCGCCGCGGCCGTGATGCTGCTGCCCCAGCGCTTCACACGCCTCGTGGCGACGCTGTTCGCGGCCGCCGAGGTGGCGATCGCGCTGCCGCTGTGGTGGCGCATGGACTCGAGCAACGGCGCCTGGCAGTTCGCGGAACTGCGCGACTGGATTCCGTCGTGGGGCGCCTCGTACAGCCTGGCGGTCGACGGCATCTCCTCGCTGCTGGTGCTGATGACCGTGGTGGTGACGCTGATCGCGGTGGTCGGCGCATTCAATTCGGTCGACAAGCGCGCCCGCGAGTTCTTCGCCCTGATCCTGGCGCTCGAGACCGGCATGCTCGGCACCTTCCTCGCGACCGACCTGCTGCTGTTCTACGTGTTCTGGGAAGCGATGCTGATCCCGATGTACCTGTTGATCGGAGTGTGGGGCGGACAGCGCCGCATCTACGCGGCCCTTAAGTTCTTCCTCTACACCATGGTCGGCAGCGTGCTGATGCTGGTCGCGATCCTGTGGCTCTACTTCCACCATCGCTCCGAGGCAGGCTTCGCGACGTTCGCGCTCGACGCGTACTACGGCCTGCCGCTCGCGGCCGCCGCGCAGACCTGGTTGTTCCTCGCCTTCGCACTCGCGTTCGCGATCAAGGTGCCGATGTTCCCGTTCCACACCTGGTTGCCCGACGCGCACGTCGAGGCGCCGACGGCCGGCTCGGTGATCCTGGCGGCGGTGCTCCTCAAGATGGGTACCTACGGCTTCCTGCGGTTTGCGATGCCGATCTTCCCGGTCGCGTCCGCCGAGTTCACGCCGTGGATCGTCGCGCTCGCGATCATCGGGATTCTCTACGGTGCGCTGGTTGCCATGGTGCAGCCGGATCTCAAGAAGCTGGTGGCGTATTCGTCGGTGAGCCACCTCGGCTTCTGCATGCTCGGGCTCTATGCGCTCAATACCCAGGGCATCACCGGCGCGATGCTGCAGATGCTCAACCACGGCGTCTCGACCGGCGCGCTGTTCCTGCTGGTCGGCATGATCTACGAACGCCGTCACACGCGGCTCATCGCCGACTTCGGGGGGCTCTGGAAGCCGATCCCGGTCTTCGCGGTGATCTTCCTGATCGTGATGCTTTCGTCGATCGGCCTGCCCGGCACGAACGGGTTCATCGGCGAGTTCCTGGTGCTGCTCGGCGCCTTCCGGGTGAATCCGTGGTGGGCCGCCGCTGCCGCCGTCGGCGTGATTCTGTCCGCCTGCTACATGCTGTGGATGTTCCAGCGCGTGGTGTTCGGGCCGGTGACGCACCCCGAGAACGAGAAGCTCACCGACCTCTCGATGCGCGAGCGGCTGGTGTTCGCGCCGCTGCTGGTGCTGATCTTCTGGATGGGTGTCGCGCCTCAGCCGTTCATCGACCGCATGCAGGCTTCGATCGGTCGCACACTCCAGATCGTCAACGTTCGGACCCGCACCAGCCACGCGATGAACGACGCGCCGATCCTCGTGGCGCCCGCCGCGATCGCGCCAACGGCTTCGGGAGGGACGCGCTGATGAACTCGGTGGTGCCGCAGCCGCATTTCCTGGCGGTCGACTGGTGGGCGCTGGGGCCGGTGATCGCGCTGTCGGTCGGCGCCATGCTGATCCTGATGCTCGAATTCCTGCCGAAGAGTCGCGGCAATCGGGGCCCGATCGTGGCGCTGCTCACGCTCGCCGCCGCCGCCTACAGCGTCTGGAAGGTGCGCGACGTCCGCCGTGCCCTGTTCGAGGGCATGTACGTGCACGACGGCTTCACGGTGTTCTTCGTGCTCCTGTTCTGCGCCATCACGGCGATCTCCGTGCTGCTGTCGTGGGACTACGTGAAACGCACCCGCATTCCGCAACCCGAGTACTACGCACTGATGCTGTCGTCGACGCTCGGCATGATCATCATGGCGGCGTCGAACGACCTGATCACGTTCTTCGTCGGGCTCGAGCTGATGTCGCTCGCGCTCTATGTGCTGGTCGGCTTCCGGCGCTCGCGGCTCGAGTCCAGCGAGGCGGCGCTCAAGTACTTCCTGCTCGGTGCGTTCGCCTCGGGCTTCCTGCTGTACGGAATCGCGCTGCTCTACGGGGCGACCGGCACCACGAACCTGACCGCGATGAGTGCGTTCCTGTCCGACACGCCGCTGCTCAAGAATCCGCTCTTGATCGTGGGGAGCGTGTTGCTGCTGACGGGCTTCGCGTTCAAGATCGCCGCGGTCCCGTTTCACATGTGGACTCCCGATGCCTACGAGGGCGCGCCCACCACGGTCACCGGCTACATGTCGGTGGGGGCGAAGGCCGCCGCGTTCGCCGGGCTGTTGCGAGTCGTGATCAACGGACTCGACGGACTGCAGGCCGACTGGAAGCCGATCCTCATCGCGCTCGCGATCCTCACCATGACGGTCGGCAACGTCACCGCGCTGTTGCAGAACAACGTGAAGCGCATGCTCGCCTACTCGAGCATCGCGCACGCCGGTTACATCCTGGTCGCCGTGGTGGTCGGGGGCGCGAGCGGTGGGGCGGCGGCGCTGTTCTACCTCGCCGTCTATGCACTCATGAACCTGGGCGCGTTCGGACTGCTCGGCATCCTCGGCCGCGATCGCGACGAGCGGGTGCTGATCGCCGACCTGCGCGGCCTCGGGTTCCGCCAGCCGCTGATCGGCATCGCGTTCGCGATCTTCATGCTGTCGCTCGGCGGCATTCCGCCGACCGCCGGCTTCATGGCGAAGATCTTCATCTTCGGGGTCGCGATCGATGCGGGCTACATGCCGCTCGTGATCGTCAGCGTGCTGAACAGCGTGGTGTCCATCTTCTACTACCTGCGCGTGACCGTGGCGCTCTACATGCAGGAGCCACAGGGCGAGGCGACGCCGATCTCGTGGAGCGTGCCGTCGATGGCGGGCGTGCTGGTCGCGCTCGGCCTGACGATCTGGTGGGGACTCCAGGGCAACGCGCTGCTGGAGCAGGCGCGACGCTCGATGCTGGGGTTGATGTAATCCCCTCCGCAGGCCGTCGGAGTGCGGTGAGAGTGCCCGGGGACGCCGGTTTGACCTCGACCTGACACCGGCGACTCCGCTAACATTCTCCCCGCTCAGATCCCCCTGAGCGTCGTGCCGTTCCCCACGGCCACACGCGGAGGCACTCCGTGAATTCCTCATCCCGCCGACTGCCGTGGATGCGGGCAATGCTCGCGTTCTCGCTCTTGAGCGCTGTCTCTCCCGTCACCGCCTTCTCCCAGGAACAGGACCCACCCGGCTGCCCGCACCATCCCGATCCGATCAACGTGAACTGGTCGGGCAAGCTCGGACAGCAGTCGAGTCTGCGCGCGAAGTCGGCGCGACTCGCCGCTGCCTCCGATACGACGTGGATCGGTCATGTCACCGGAGCGACCGGGTATCCCGGAGTAGCGGGAGGCGCGGGGCCGTTTCACGTTGGACGCGGCGGGAATCGGCAAACCGGAGTCACGAATCAGGGTGGCGCAAACAACAACGGCTACTGGGGCTGGGATGACCTGAATCCCGGCGAGACCGACGCGCACCAGGGGTGGTGGGTGATCGCGCGGCCGCACCAGAACACTTCGACCGCGGTGCGCAACGACTGGTGGCGGCCCTTCTTCGGCTTCGACTACGGCAACGGCGGCAACAAGGCGGCGAACGGATCCAAGCCGACCTTCGGAGTCACGGGCTACTGGCATCGCGACGGCGGCGCGCTGAGGACACCGGTCGCGCACTCCGACCCGCGCAATGGTTCGGCGCCCAGCATCGGGCCGACCTGGACGCCGATCGGTGGCAGTGCGTCCGCGTGGTGCGGGCTGCGTGCGCACGGCGACTTCGCCTATACCGATCCGATCACGGGCGGCGTCTACAACTCGAGCATCGTGCAGTACTACGGCGACAACCACGGGCTTCAGACGTCCGCATCGTCCGCCGGCTTCACCGACATGAATTTTCCGGGCTACGGCGGGCAGTGGGATCAGATGCTGTATCGGGACGTGGTGCTGGCGGACGGTGCGTCGCTGACGGTGGATTTCGACTACAGCGTGAACCTGCGCCCCGGGCACTTCACCGACAATCTGACGCGGGTCGGCTGGTTCAACCTGGACCCGCGGCTCGACGTGGCGGGTGCGGGGCCAGCCTCGGCGCATGCGCCGGATGGCAATTTCATCTCCAGCTCCGCGTTCAACGGCCTGCCGGCGAATCAGGACAAGGCACCCGAGGACTCGTTCATGGTGTACGTGGGCGTGCCCGTGAATGAAGCCGCCGTGAGGTACTCCGATGGCAGCGTGAGCGCGATCGGCGATCCGTTGCGGCGCTGGTTCAGCGAGGTGCTGCGCATCGATGGATGGACGTCCGGCGGGGCGGGCGTCGGCAATATTTGGCCGAGCACGATGGTTCAGCTGGTGTCGCGTGGGCCGGCGGCCGGCGATCAGAGCGGGCACTTCAACGTGACGCTGCCGAACGCGAAGGTGCAGCCGCTACTCGACGCTCAGGCCGGCGCCGGCGGCACGGTGCGGCTGGTGTTTCGCGTGAAGACGAACCGTGCGTTCGACGATGAGGACTTCGGGGAAAACGGCGTCTCCTCCGGCACCCGAGGCGCCGCGATCGTTGACAACGTGGTCATGAACGGCTGGGCGGCCGCCAACGGCGACTTCGAGGCGGCGAATGCGGTGGACAACGCCGCGGCGCCGACGGTCGCATGGCACTCGACCGGACGACCGGTCGAGGACTGGTGGGAGCTGCGCGACCTCAATACGTTGACCTACGACGACCCGTGCGGCGTGATCGGCGGAGCCAACCGCAACTGCAACATGTACGGAAACGTCTTCAGCGTGATGACCGGGGTCTATGCGAGCAACACCATGGATCGGGAAAAGGTGTTGATGTCGCCGACGCTCAATCTGTGCTCGACCGGTCCGGGCGTGTTCAACGAGATTGGAATCGACCAGACGATTGCGCAGTCGAGCGTGGACATCGCCGCCTTCCTGGATCTCTACACGAATCTGATGCAGTTCGGGCAGACCTCGAACGGAATGAAAATCGTGTGGCAATCGTTTCCGGGCACGCAGCCCAATGGAGCGAAGTCGTGGTCCGTGGTTCAGACGACGATCTGCTTCTCGGCCTACGACGGGTTTCTTGGTTGCTACTCCGGAGTCGAGTTCCCCGGCCTGATGCCGTTCGGCGCCTCCGCGCTCAACGATGGCCTCATTCAGACGAGCAATCAGAGCGGGTTTCCGGATTCGCTTCGCGTCGGCATCGAGAATCTTTCGTTGTGCTTCCGCAGACCCGCGGCGAATGCCACGAACTGCAACGCGGCCGGCATTCCCAGCCTGCAGGGCTGCTACGTCGACAATGTGGCGGTCGCCTTCATCAACGCCTCACCGCCTCCCGGGCTGTCGAACTCGATCTGGGACGTCTGGCAGGACGCCTTCCCGACGAACTCGGCGCTGTCGGTCGGCACGGACGCGTTTCGTCGTGGGACCGCGCAGGTGCGGACCGGTTACAACTCGGCTCCCTTCACGGGGAACCTCCTGCACAACAACATCCCGGGAGACACGATGCTCGTGATCGCGAACGGCGCGGCGTTGCGCGTCGATCTCGCGTTCCGCGTGAAGCCGGGCGCCGGCAATTACCAGACCATTGGCGATCCGACCAGCGGCATCCGCCGTTCACCCGCGAACGTCACGACCGCGACGCCGGGTGATGGCAGCTTCTGGGGCTCGTACATGGCGGATCGTGGTCTCTATGGCTCCGGCTATGTGGTCGGCGTCTCGACCGCGGTTCCCAACCCGATGACCGACCGGTTCCCCGGTGGTGGTCTGGACTGGAATCCGAACCAGTGGCTGAGCGCGCGACTCGACACGACCGAGCGCAACCTGTTCGCGTGCGAAGGCTCTGCCGGCAATCTCGAGCAGGTGAACGTGGGGCAGTTCTCATCGTGCTATCACGAAGCGGATATCACGGGCGTGGGCGCTCCTCGTCGGTCGCTCGGCGTGGTGAAGAACCGCTGCGTCCTGATCGACACGTCGAATGGTTCCGCACAGGACCAGACCAACATCGACTGCGGCACCGGCACTACGCCGGCGCATCCGTCGGGTCGGACCTGGACCCAGATGTGGACCGCCACGAACGGCTTCGCGTACAACAACGTCGCGCAGATGCCGGGCGGCTACGTCGACAACTCGTGCCCGACGGGTGGGTGTGCGAATGGCTTCACGGCGGAGTTCACCAAGATCATCCCCGACGATCAGCTGACGCCGGGAGCGCATGTGGAGTGGTTCTTCCGTCGCTCGATCGCGAGTGACTTCTCGGACTTCGAGACGCTGCCGGATACCAGCTTCATCTTCCCGAACGCGAACGGCTCCGACCACGACGGTGAGCGCTGGTATTCGATGAACGTCCTTCCCGATGAGTGGAAGAACCCGGCGTTCAACGACTTCGGCATCGTGAGCGTTTCGTCTGCGTGCATGCTGTTCGTGGACCAGGGCGATCGCCGCGGCGACCACCTGCTGTTCGACAACATGGCGCAGGTGATCGGTCTCACGAAGACGAACAAGTTCGGCGCCGGCAAGGGTTACTTCATCGGCTCGACTGCGGACTTCCCGGCCGACCTCGCGGAGCTGGCGACGGTGGGTGGAACGCAGGTTTCGGCGCATCTGGGACAGGAAGGCTCGCTGTACGACGTGTACAACGTGCGTGCCGGCGAAACCGACGTTCCGGCTGGCCGTCTCGGTAGCCGCGACGCGGCAGCGTGCATCGGTCTGGCGACGGGCAAGTGCGCGGCGGCGGGTCCGACCAAGACGTGGCTGCGTACGCTGTACCAGCACCTGTTCGTTTCGTGCGCTGACCTCAAGAACCAGGTGTGGGGTCCGCTCAACGATCAGACCGACGGCGACATCCCGATGTTCCAGGACTTCATTTCGAATCCGTCCGGTACGCCGGCGCCCCGCACGTTCATCGTGACCGGTCTCGACATCGTTTCCGGCAACAACACGGCGCCATCCGGCCACCCGTCGTTCTTCCCGACCTACTTCGATGCGAGTCTCACGAACGACAGCTACCGCGACTTCGCGGCCAGCTCGGATGACACGCCGGACCTCGTTCCTCAGGCGCCGATCGGCGGCAGTGGTGCGGTCTACGGCGTGTTCAGCTCCTGCTTCACGCTGAATGACGTGCTCAATCGTGTCGGCGGGATCCCTGGCTCGACCGTGGCTGCGTACTACGAGGATCCGAATCCGGCCGACGCTGTCACGTACCCGGGCGGCGTCTACGCGCCCGAAAACATCGCCGGCGGTCGCTTTGCTCGCACGCTGGTGCTTGGCTTCACGCACGGCGCGTTCGGTGGGCTCGGCAGTCGCTACACGCTGACGCGCGGTGGCTACCATGAGTTCTGGTTCAACGCGCTGACCGGGATGGCCGGCACGGTGTGCGGTCAGACGCTCGCGGCCCCGGTGGGAGTGGGGGACGGGAACGGGTCCGGCCGGCCGTTCGTGAGCTTCCTGAATCTGCGCTCCGAGAATCCGTCACGTTCGGGCATCGCCTTGATCGAATTCGGACTCGCCTCGAAGGAACGCGCGGAGGTCGAGGTGTTCGATGTCGCGGGCCGACTCGTGAAGCGTCTGGCGGATCGCGTATTCGAGGCCGGAGTCCCGCACCGACTCACGTGGGACGGCCGCGACGACCAGGGCTATGCCGTGGCGCGCGGGATGTACTTCTATCGGTTGCGCACCCCGTCCTTCACGAGCGACAAGAAGCTGACCGTACTGAGGGACTGAGCCACGGGGCGGACGGCACCGAGCGTGGCGCCGCTCGTCACATCCCCCAGCGCAACACCATGAACTCGGCGCTTTCGCCCTGGGCGAGAGCGCCGAGCGATTCGTGGATCACCACCAATCCGTCGGCGCGCGACTGGGGCGCCAGGTGCCCCGAGATCTGGGCGCCGGCCGGATGCGCCCACGCGACCCCGTCGCGCCACTCGAGTGCGGCGCGCACGTAGTCGCGCCGACCGGCGCGCGATTCGATGGATTGAGCGGCGCGCACGAGCAGATGGGGGCGATCGAGCGTGCCGAAGCCCTGCATGGCACGCAGCGCCGGGCGTACGAGAACCTCGAACACGCAGGCGACCGAGGCAGGATTGCCGGGGAGGCCGAAGAACAGTCGTCCGTTCGGCGCGCCGAAGGCCTGCGGCTTGCCGGGCTTCATCGCCACGCTCCAGCGCGCCACGCCGCCGAGCGCGGCGAGGCTCTGCTTGACGGGGTCGAAGTCGCCTTCCGAAACTCCGCCGATCGAGAGGACGATGTCGGCTGAGGCGAGGAGCCGCTGCAACGCCGCGGAGACTTCGGTGGCATCGTCTCCGGCGTGTTCGGCGGCGACGACCTCCGCACCCGCTTCGGCGGCGAGTGAGGCGAGCATGGGCAGGTTGGTGTCGCGGATCGCACCGGCCGCAGCGGCTCTCCGAGCGCCAGCAGTTCATCGCCGGTCGAGAGGATCGCCACGCGCGGGCGTGCACCCACA
>JABFRW010000143.1 GCA_013140805.1 Candidatus Eisenbacteria bacterium | reverse complement strand
GCGCGCATGCGCCTGGCCGACGCGGCGCAGGTTCCCGAACTCGCGCGCGCCGTGGTCGGCGCAGGCGCCGACCTGCATCAGCTGAGCGTCGCCCGCAAATCACTCGAGGCGTGGTTCCTCGAAGTGATGGGCCACGACCAGAGGCCGGGTTAGCCCATGCGCGCGATCTGGACTCTGGCCCATCTCACGATTCACGAAGCGCTGCGCCGGCGCGTTCTGCTGGCGGTGCTGATCGGTGGCGTGGCGTTCCTGACGCTGTTCGGGGTCGGCTTCCACTTCATCGAAGCCGACGTGAGCCAGAAGCAGACACTGGTCGAGCGCCGCATGATCCTCAACATGTTCCTGCTGGCAGGCCTCTACGCGGTCAACTTCCTCACCGCGATGACGGCGGTGCTGCTGCCGGTCGACACGCTTTCCGGCGAGATCGCATCGGGCGTCATGCAGACGCTCGCCTCCAAACCGGTGCGACGCTCGGCGATCGTGCTCGGGAAGTGGAGCGCGTACGTGCTGGTGACCTGTGTGTATCTGCTGGTCATGGCCGGTGGCGTGCTGCTGATCGGGCGCGTGATGGGTGGCGTGACGCCGCCGAATGTGTCGCGCGGACTGCCGCTCATGATGCTCGAGGTGCTGGTGCTGGTGACGCTCGCGATCGCGGGCGGAACGCGGCTCGGGACGCTCACGAACGGCGTGATGGTGTTCAGCCTCTATGGGCTCGCGTTCATCGGGGGCTGGGTCGAGCAGATCGGATCATTCGCCCGCAACGACGCCGCGCGCTACGCGGGCACCGCGGCAAGCCTGATCATGCCGACCGAGGCGATGTGGCAGCTCGCCTCGCATTACATGCAGCCGGCGATCATGCGCGAGCTGCAGATGACTCCGTTCTCGCCGGCTTCGGTCGCGACCCCCGCGATGGTCGTGTGGGCCGTTGGCTACGTGGTCGTGACGCTCGCGATCGGTCTGCGCGCCTTCTCGCGGCGGCCGCTGTAGCGCGGCGCGACCGCGCTACCCGAGTTCGGCTTCCGCCTCGATCTCGACGCGCCAGCGCGGATCGAGCAACTCCTTGACCACGACCATGGTGGCGACCGGACGTACGTCGCGGAAGATCGCCCCGTGCGCGCGACCGACGGCTTCCCAGTCGGCGGCGTGCGTCAGGTACATGCGGGTGCGCACCACGTGCTCGGCTCCGGCGCCGGCTTCACGCAGCGCGGCCAGGATGATCTCGAAGCACCGCGTGGCCTGCGCTTCCGCATCGTCGGGGCACGAGCCGTCGGGCCACACCGGCGCGGTGCCCGCCGCCAGCACGCGATTGCCGATCCGCAGCGCGCGGCTGAATCCGATCGGCGCTTCGTAGGGCGATCCCGAGGCGACGCGCTGCCGGCTCATCACGCCTCCGCGGGCGGTGAGTCGTCGTGCGGGGCCGCGTCCTTCTTCGGCTTCTTGCCGCAGTTGCAGTCGCCGCACTCGTGGTAGGGGCCCGGCGGCAGCTCCGTCATCGCGATGCGGTGCTGTCCACCCTCGTCGTCACGCACCCACACCACTTCCTGATAGATCTCGGCGCGCACCACGGTCATGAGCCCCTGGCCGGTCTTGAGCGTGGTGCCGACCGGCGGCAGGTTGGTCGCGACGTCGCGGTAGCGCGTCAGTTCGTAGGCGAGGCAGCACATCAGCCGCCCGCAGGCACCCGAGATCTTGCCGGGGTTGAGCGACAGCTGTTGCTCGCGCGCCATCTTGAGCGTCACCGGATGGAAGTCCTTGAGCCACGTCGAGCAGCAGAAGGCGCGTCCACACGGCCCGCATCCGTCGAGACGCCGGGCCTGGTCACGAACCCCGATCTGCCGCAGCTCGATGCGGCGCTTGAAGCGCGCCGCCAGGTCTTTCACGAGGTCGCGGAAGTCCACGCGCTTCTCGGCCGAGAAGTAGAACGTGATGCGGTGACCGCCGAATGCCGCTTCGATCTCGGCCAGGTCCATGTCGAGCTTGCGCGCCTGGATGCGCTCTTTGCAGTACTCGAAGGCTTCACCTTCGAGTGCCCGGTTGTGATCGTCCTGGTCGAGGTCTTCTTCGGTGGCCTTGCGGATGATCTCTCGCGTCACGTTGCCGGGCTTCTTGAGCTCGATCAGCATCGGGTCCTTGAGATGGACCTTGCCGAGCGATTCGCCGTTCTCGGTCTGGACCACGACCGGATCGCGAAGCTTGAGCCACAACGTGCGGGAGTTGAGAAAGAACTCGCGGTGCGATCCGCGCAGAGCGACCTGCACGATCTCCGACATGCGCTGCCTCTATCGCGGAACGGATCCGCGTAACGCTCGTGAAACGAGCGTGCAGGGTGAAGCTGGATCCGGCACCGGGGTTCGACTCGCGCCAGGCTTGGCGGGGCGGCGAGGCGTCCGGAGGGTGGCCGGCTATGGACAACCGCCAGCGATCGCCGACGGCTTGGGTTGCCGGGAACAATAGCCGACCCCGCTCCCGATTTCAGCCGTGGGCTAGTAGTCCCAGCGCGCGGTGGCGTGCGGCGGCCACTGGTGTTCGCCTACGCGGGCGCCCGCGACTCGGGTCATGGCCGAGAACAGCGCCAGCTCCGGCGTCACGTTGCCCTCGATCGCGCGCAGCGCCTCTTCGAGCACCAGCAGGCGACGCCTCAGTTCGGCCGGGCTCACGAGGGCGGCCTGGCGCCTGATCTCGTTCTCGCGATCGCGGTGCACCAGCAACTCGCGCGGTGCTCCGACCTGAGTGCGGAGCAGGTCGCGCAGCCACAGCATGTGGAACTCGATCGCGCGCCGCAGCGTCTCGCGCCCGGTGCGACCGAAGTTCATGAAGCCCTGCGCCGCCTTCCAGGTCGCCATCGGTTCGTTCGCGAGCGCCGGAGTCAGCAGCGCAAGCGCCTTGTCCCGCTGCTCGACCGCATTCACGCCGCGCAGCTCGAGCGCCCGGGCGAGGTTTCCGCCGGTCAGGGCGGCCAGCATGCGTGCCGACTTCTCGTCGACCGCGGCGCGTTCGATCAGGAACTCGCGCACCGTCGCTTCACCGATCGCCGCGAGGCGCACGCGCTGGCAGCGCGAGCGGATCGTGGCGGGCAGGCGCGCGAGTCGCGAAGTGGTCAGCACCCACACGGTCGCGGCCCCGGGCTCCTCGATCGACTTGAGCAACGCCGAATACTGGTCTTCACGCATGCGGTCGGCGTCGCGCATCACCACCACGCGCCGTGGCGCCTCGTAGGGCTGGAACGCCAGCTCACGCAGGAGTTCGCGGGTGATCGAGAGCCGGATCGACGCGGCCTTGTCGTACGAGAACACGTGCAGCGGATCGCTGCGCATGTCGGCGTGCACCTCGCCGATCGATTCGTCGAGCTCGCGTTCTTCGCCCGAGACCGGGAACGCGAACTTGAGATCCGGGTGCTGCATCGAGCGCGTCTTGATGCAGGCGTTGCAGGTGCCGCACGAGTCGTCGAGGGCCACGGCGCCCGCCGGGGCTTGCTCGCGCCGGCCACCGGCGCGCTCGCACAGCAGCGCACGGGCGAACGCGAGTGCTGCGGTGCCCTTGCCGACGCCGGGCGGGCCGTGGAGCAGATACGCATTGCCGAATCGGCCGCTCGCCAGCACGCCGCGCATGAACGATGCGGCCGCGGGCTGCGCGAGGAGTTCGGAAAGGGTGACGAGCGCCATGACGCTAGGGTCTCAGCCAGTTCTGGGGATCGAGCGCCGCGCCGCCGCGTCGCACTTCGAAGTGCAGCACCGCGCCCTTCAGCGAGCCGCTGTCGCCCGAGCGTCCGATCGCCTGGCCGGGATTCACTTCGACGCCGGTCGCAACCGAGATCTCGGACAGGTGCGCGTACAGCGTGTAGTAACCATCGCCGTGGTTCACGATGATCATCTGACCGTAGGTCGCGTAGTCGGAGTTCGTGTAGTCGACGCGCCCCTTGGCCACCGCCCGGACCGGCGTGCCGAGCGGCACCTGGATGTCGATGCCGTTGTTCTGGACCGTGGTGTTGAAGCGCGGGTGCTTCTCGGGGCCGAAGGTTCCGATCAGCGCACCGCGGGCGGGCCAGTCGATTTGCCCCTGGCCGCGCGCGAAGTCGCCGGTGTAGGGCACCACCTCGCGCCCTTCGACGCGCGCCTTCTCCTCGGATTCGCGACGTTGACGTTCGAGCCGCGCGAGCAGTCCCGAAATCGCCTTTGCGGTTCGCTCCAGCTCGACCGCCGCCGCTTCGTAGGCGAGTCGCTGGGTCTGGATTTCCTGCACGGTGCCCTGGCGTTCGGCGCGCTGACGCGCCAGGCGTTCGCTCTCTTTGTTGGTCTGCAGTTTGTTGCGGTCGACCTGCTGGAGATGCTTCTCGAGACGTCCTTCCAGAATCTCGACCACGTCCTTGCGCGCGCGGACCTCCTCCATCATGACGCGGTCCTGCTCGGCCACCATGAGCAGGAAGTCCCAGCGCGACAGCAACTGGGCGAACGACTGCGAAGACAGCAGCAGCTCGAGATCGCGCGTGGGGCCGAACTGATAGATCTGGCGCAGGCGCCGCCGCAGCCTCGAGCGCTGCGAGCCGAGGGTCTGGATGTTGAGCTGCAGATCGGCGCGCGTTGCCTCGAGCTGAGTGTCGAGTCGCCGGCCGCGCACGCGCAGATCGCTCAGCCTGCGGCGCGTGCTGTTCAAGTCGCGCTCGGTGCGGCGCAACTGGCCGACCGCCTGGGTTTCGCGGCCTTTGAGGCGCTTGGCCTGCTCGCGGCTTTCTTGTGCCTGGCGGCGGATCGACTCGAGCTCGCGGCGCTTCGCCATCTCGAGACTGTCCTGCGCGAACGCCACCGTGGCGCCGCCGCGCAGTGGCGTGAGTCCGTGAAGCGAGTCGGCGATGAGCAGAGTGAGCGCCAGCGCCCCGACCGGCAGGAGCCGCCCGGTGAGTCGGCGCCTCATGCGCTCACGGACCGCAGCACGCGCGCGAGCGCGAGCGAGGTGCCGACGGCCGCGAGCACCACCACGCCGCCCACGAACGCGAGCATCACGAGCGGAGGCAGGAACACGAAGCTGCCGAGCAGCTGCTGGGCTGCGGCCTGCTGGGCTGCGAAGACCAGCGCGAGCGCGATCAGCGCCGCCATGAACGCCTCGAACAACGCCTCGAGCACGAACGGGGTGGCGACGAAGCCGTCGGTGGCGCCGAGCCGGGTCATGATCTCGACCTGATGGCGCCGCGCCAGCACCGTGAGGCGAATCGTGTTGTAGACGATGAACACCACCATGAGCCCGACCAGCACCAGCACGCCGAGCGTCAGCCGCTCGAGCGCGCGTCCGGCGTCGTGCAGGCGGCGCACCCACTCGGCACCGTAGCGGACGTCTTCGACGCCCTCGAACTGCTTGATCTGACGCGCCGCGTCCTCCATGCCCTGCGGCGTCAGCAGCTCGGGCTTGAGGTGGATGCGCAGTGAAGCCGGGAGCGGATTGTCGCCGACCGACTCGAGCAGCTCCTCGTCACCGATCTGACGCGCGAACTCCTGCCACGCCTGTTCCTTGTTGACGTACGCGACGGCGCCGTAGAGGTCCTGGATGCGGCTCATCAGACCGTCGCGGCGCTCGGCCGACATCCCGTCGTCGAGATACGCGACCATCTCGCGCCGATCGCCGACCGCCTGAACGGCGACGCGCGCGTTGTGCGCCAGCACCAGCATGAGCGCGCAGATCGTGAGCGCGCCGACCAGCGACAGGATCGCGGTGAACGCGAGGCCGCGGTGCTGGCGGAACGAGCGCATCGCCTCGCGCAGGTAGAACAAGTGCACGTTCAGATTCCCTCGGCGGGCGCGGGTGGCGTAGCGAGCGAATTCAAGGGGTCGGTGCCGGTCGGCTCGCCGGCGAGCGGCGGCGTGGGCGTCGGGCCGCTGAACAGCGGAGTCGGCGCCGTCGAGGTCGCGCGACCGGTCTCGATGCTGCCGAGCGGCTGGCCATTGACGTCGAGGAACTTGCCGTCCTCGAGCCGGATGATGCGACCGCCGATCTGGCGCGCGACGTCCATGCGCGTCGTCATCAGGATCACCGCCGCGCCCTCTTCGTGAATGCGCCGCAACAGAGCGATCACTTCGCCCGAGCTGCGCGATTCGAGCGCGCCGGTCGGCTCGTCGGCGAGGATCACCGCCGGGCGGTTCACGATGGCGCGCGCGATGGCCACGCGCTGACGCTCGCCGTACGACAGCTCGTGCGGAAACGAGGGGTGCTTGTGATGGAGGCCGACCTCGTCGAGCGCATACATCACGCGCGGAATCACTTCTTCGTCCGAGAACCGCCCCGCGATGCGCACCGCCAGCGCCACGTTTTCGAACACCGAGCGATCGTGCAGCAGCCGGAAGTCCTCGTACACGATGCCGAGCGTGCGCCTCAGCAAGGCGCGATGTGTCCGATGCAGCCGGCCGCCCTTGAACGTACCGACCGTCACGTGGCCGGAACTGGGCTGAATTTCGTGGGTGACGAGGCGCAGGATCGAGGTCTTGCCGGCCCCGCTCGGGCCGACGAACACCACGCACTCGCCTTCGTCCATGGTCCACGAGACGTTGTCGAGTGCCAGGCGCTCTCCGTAGCGCTTGGAGACCTGATCAAAGGTAATCACGACCGCACGTTAACAGAGCCGCGCGGGTCGGCTCAATGATTCGCGGCCCGGTGGCGATGCGTCGCTCGCACGCATGGCGCTCCGCTCGAGTGCCGCCCGTCACACGACGAGGCGGGCCCCAAAGGACCCGCCCCGCGCGTTGACTCGAATCGGTGCGGACTAGCGGCTGCCGCCCCAGTACCAGTGGAACCCGATGCTCGAGATGCCGAACGCTTCGCTCTCGATGTACGAGTCGGTGACTTCGTCGGTCACGCCCGGCGACACCTCGAACTCCGTGGTGACGCTGCGGTAGAGGATGCCGTGGCCGGCCTGGATGCTGAAGCTGTCGGTGAAGAAGTACTCGGCGCCCAGCGTGCCCGAGACCCAGAACTGCGAGACCGCGTCCGTGAACGGGCCGACTTCGGCGCCGTTGTCGGCAAAGCTGATGCCCGGGCGCACGAAGAAGTGTGCGTTCTCGGTGCTGGCGACCACGAACGGAACGCCGACGTCGACGCCGAAGGCCGTCTGACCGTCACCGCCGTCGGGGGTGAACGCCGAGAAGCCGACGCCGAGATCGAGGCCGACGCTCGGGCTCAGCCAGAAACGAGCGCCGATCGGAAACTCGGAGCGCGTGTAGCCGAGTCCCCACATGCCCTTCATATCCTTCGCCCACGCGGCGGAGCCGGCGAGGGTAGTCAGTGCGGCCAAACTCAGAATGGTGACGAGCTTCTTCATGAGGAGCGTCTCCTGATGGGGGTGATCGATGCGCTGCGCGGACTCAGCCGCGTGCGCCTTCGGATCCGCGAATACACTCGCAGCCGGGTGGGACGGGCGCTCAGATGACAGGAGAGCCCTGGTCGGTTTGTCATGAGTCGGTCAGGCTCGACCGGCGCGGGCTCGTAAGTCGGCCCGCACCAACGAGGCGCTTACCGAATCTTGACCTGAGCTTTGGATCGCAATCCGGCGATCCACGCGTCGTAGCGCTCGCGGTACTGCACCTGCGCCACCGCCTCGGGCAGCTCGGCGCGGATCTCTTCGAGCGTGTAGGGACGCTCGAGCTTCCGGTCGGTGACCTTGAACAGATTGAAGCCGGAGCGATTCACCAGCACTTCGCTCACTTCGCCGACCTGGGTGGTGTCGAGCCCGGCGCGAATCTGCGGCTGCAGCGACGCGAGCGATACGAATCCGACGTCGCCATCGGGCGTGTGAGGCCCCGGATACTTGCTGAAGCGCTCCGCGAGCCGTGCGAAATCGCCGCCCTTCGTGATCTCGGTGCGAATCTTCTCGGTCTGCGTGCGAGCGCGTTCGATGTCGGCCTCGGTCACGTCGACTTTGACGAGGATGTGGCGCGCATGCGACTCGAGCACCCGTTGACCCTGCGCATCGAGGCTGTCGCGGCCCGCGCGCGTCTTCACGGTGTCGCGATCGAGCACTTCGATCAGGTGCCAGCCGAAGCTCGAGCGAACCGGGTGCCCCAGCTCGCCGATCTTCTGCGAGAACGCCGCCCGTTCGAAGTCGGGGTCGAATTGCCCGCGCGTGAAGTAGCCCAGGTCCCCGCCGGCGCGCCCCGACACCTCGTCCTCCGAGGCCTCGGATGCCACCTTCGCGAACTTCTCACCCGCGACGATGCGCTTGCGCAGCGCCTCGGCCTTGATCCGCGCCTTCGCGACCGTCACCGACTCCGCCGCGACCGGAATCTGGATCACCGAGAGCCGCAGCTCGGCCGGAACGCGCGGGAATTTGTCGGGGTTCGCCTTGAAGTACACCTCGGCTTCCGCGGCCGTCACGGGCTTGCGCGGTACCTGGCGCTGCACCAGCTTCTGCGCCATGAGCTGACGGCGCATCTCGTCACGGTAGCGCTCGCGCAGCTTTTCCTCGTTCAGCCCTTCCTTCGCGAGCTGTTCCTCGAACGCCTGCTGGCTACCCATGCGGCCGCGCGCCTCGCGCATCGCCTCGTCGACCTGGCGGGTGACCTCGGCATCGGGTACGGAAATGGTGAGCCGCTTGGCCTCGGACACGACCAGCTTCTCGTCGATCAACTGCTGCAGGATCTGACGCCGCAGCGTGTCGGCCATCGAGGAATCGGGCTGAGCCTGATTGCGCATGAGGAACAGATACAGCTGCTCCTCGACGTCGCTCTCGAGGATCACGTCGTCGTTCACGGTCGCCACCACGCCATCGAGCCGGCTCGGCGTGCCGCGCGGCGGCGCGGTGCCGGGAGCCTGGGCCCCCGCGCTGCGCGCACCGCCCGCGATCGCGAGCAGGCAACAGGCGAACAGCATTCGAACCACCGTGATACGTCTCAGACCGATCAAGCGAGACCTCCACCTCAGGGGGCGCCGCGTTGCGCGCGAGCGCGGCGAACGAGCCCGGGGGAGCACCGGGCGAACGAGCGACCGGGGAGTATAGACACGGCGCCCGGCGCGAACCAGTGCAGCCGCGACACGAACTTGAAGCCGGTGCAAACTCCGCCCCTCGCCGATCTCCCGGAATACGCCGCGGCACGGACCGGCATTCCGGTCGTGCGTCGCTCGCCATCCGCGCTCGTCATTCGAGCGCCGCGCCGGTCGGCGGCGAACCGCGGCTGGGCGGGGCACTCCTTACCCTCATGGAATGAGTGTCCTGTCGTGGCCCGGCGCCGTTGAGGCGGTCCGGGGGCTGTGGGAGATTGACCCGGTGAAGACCCGCATGCGCGTGCGTCGAGCCCTCGCCGTGGCGGGGGTGCTGGCGGCGCTCCTGCTGGTCGGCCCGCGCATCCTGGCGTTCACGCCGTATCCGCGTCTCGGCATCTCGATCGACTGGACGCAGGCTGGATTCGCGCGCGTGAGCCAGGTCTACGGCCCGCCCGCGCAGGGGCGACTCAAGCCCGGCGATCTGCTCACGCACATCAATGGACGCCCGGTGCGTCCGCCGTCGCTCGCCCGCAGCCTCGATCGCGTCACGCTGCCGACCGAAGCGATCACGCTGAGCGGGCGCCGCGACGGCGAGATCATCGAGGTGTGGGTGCCGCCCGCGCAGGTCTCGGTGTGGCAGCGCGTGCGCTTCCTTCTGCTGCACGTCTCGATCGCGGTTGCCGCACCGCTGGTGGCGTTCGTGGTGTTCTGGCGCCGTCCCGATCTCGGTACGGCCGGCGTGTTCCTGTGGCTCGCATGCCTGCATGCGGTGAGCGTGGTCTACGACTACTTCGAGTATCCGGTCACCGACCCGACCGGTCCGTTTCGCGCGCTGATGCTGGCGGTCGGATGGCTGGTGTTGTGGACTCCCGCGGCAGCCCTGCACTTCTTCGCAGCGTTTCCGCGTCCGCGCTGGGCCCCGAGCGCCCGGTGGCGGAGTCCGTGGTTCTGGCTGGTGGTGCTCGGCTACCTCGCCCCGCTCGCGTTCGTGGTCGCGCTGCTGCGCACCGGGCAGAAGCCCGAGGGAGCGTTCCGGATCTTCGAGGCGTTCGCGGTTGGCGTCGGCGCGGTTTCACTGCTCGGGCGCTATCTGTTCACGCGCGGACTCGACTGGGTGCCGTCGCGCACCGAGCGCGTGCTGGCGCTCACGGTGGTGGCGGTTTTCACGATCGCGGGCACGCTCAACTCGGTGCTGTCGGAGCCGGACTGGGTCGCGTTGATGCAGTTCGAAGTGGCGCGGCTGCTGTTGTCGCTGCTCAGCATCGCGACCCTGCTCACGCCTTTCATGCTGGCGTATCTCATCGCGCTCGATCCGGTATTCGACCCGCGCCGCATCGTGCAGAAGGGCATTCCCTACGCGCTGCTGTCGGGCGTGCTGGCGGCGCTCTACCTGCTCATCGTACTCGGCGGGCAGCGCCTGTTCGCCGAGATCACCGGCGAGCAGACGCTGGTGCTCAACGTGGTCGCCGCTCTGGTGCTGGCGTTCGCGTTCGCGCCGTTTCGCGAGCGCATCCAGCGGTGGCTCGACCGGTTGTTCCGCCGCGATCCGATCGCGTTGCGCGCGGCACTCGACGGCGCGGGCCGCCATCTGCTCGGAGCGGTGCATTCGGAAGAAGTGAGGCGCGCAGTCGAGGACGGCATCGCGCGCGGTCTCGACCAGCGCGCGCGCGTCGAGTGGCCGGTCGGAGCACCCCCGCGACTCGCCGCACCCGAAGAGTTGCCGGATCACGCGCGCGCCGCGGTCGACAACCTGCTCGCGCAGGCCGGCATCCGGCTCGAGAGCCTGGCGCTGCAGGCGCAGCGCACCGCGGCCGAACGGCGCGCGGTCGAGCTGCGCGAGGCGGCGACGCGCGCCGAACTGCGCGCCCTGCACGCGCAGGTGCAGCCGCACTTCCTGTTCAACGCGCTCAATGCGCTGTCCTACCTGACCGAGACCGATCCGCCGGCCGCCCAGCGGTTCACCGAGCGGCTCGCGGACATGCTGCGCTACACCGTCGAGGCCAGCACGCGCAGTGCTTCGCTGCTGTCGGACGAGATCGGCTTCGTCGAGGACTACCTCGGCATCGCTCGCGAACGTTACGACGGCGATATCGCGTTCGAGTACCGCGGATCGCGCGAGCTGCTGTCGGCCGCGGTGCCGCCACTTCTGCTGCAACCACTGGTCGAGAACAGCCTCAAGCACGGCTACGCGGTCGACCGGCCGACGCTGCACATGCGACTCGATGCGCAACGAGAGGACGGATGGCTGACGCTGACGTTTGCCGACGACGGCCGTCCGAGTACCAACGGAGACCACCGCGTGCGGATCGGGACCGGGGTGGGACTCGACAATCTGGACCAGCGGGTGCGGCGTTTCGGAGGCGCGGGGGCGAGCCTCGCCGCCTTACCCGGTGACGCGGGTGGATTCGTAGTGACCGTGCGGTGGCGTGAAGCCCCCGAAGGAGGCACGAGATGAGAGCACGATTGTTCTTTCCGGCAGTGGGTGCACGCGCGACGGAACGTCCGTTGCGCGCCGTGATCGCGGACGACGAGCCGCGCGCGCGACAGTTCCTCGAGCGGTTGCTCGGGGAGCACGAGGGGCTCGAGGTGGTGGGGGTGGCGCGTAACGGAGCCGAAGCGCTCGCCATGGTGCAGGAGCACCGGCCGGATGTCGCGTTTCTCGACATTCACATGCCCGACATTTCCGGGCTCGAGGTGGCGCGACATCTCGGCGCCGCGGCTCCTCTGGTGGTGTTCGTCACCGCCTACGATCAGCACGCGGTCGAGGCGTTCGAGCTCGCCGCCCTCGACTACGTGCTCAAGCCGATTCGCCGCGACCGCCTGAGCGAGACGGTGCGCCGCGTGATCCACGAGGTCCGCACCCGCGACAATCCGGCGCGCGGCCAGGAGCGCGCGATCGACCGGGTGCTCGACGCTCCGGGCGTCGACGTGCTGCGGGAGCCGCTGCGGCGCCTGCCGGTGCGTCACCGCCGCGAGGTGCGGTTGCTCGACCTCGCCGGAGTGACGCGCATCGTGTCGCGCGATCGGCTGGTGCTGGCGTGCGCCGAGGGTCACGAGTTCCTGGTCGACTACACGCTGCAGGAACTCGAAGAGCGGCTACCGCGCGGTCAGTTCGTGCGCGTGCACCGCGGTGCGCTCGTCAACGTGGATTCGATCGAGTCGTACGGCGGCGAGGATGGCGTGCTGGTGCTGAAGCTCAAGGATGGAACGCGCGTCGAAGCGAGCGAGCGACGTGCGGCCGACGTGCGGCGGCGCCTCAAGTAGCCGCCGCGCGATCTGCGCCGGTGCGGCGCGCGTGGCCGAGTCGCGCGCGATGTCGTAGAACTCGAGACGCGGAAACGGAATCGGCGGGCCGTACGCATAGCGGACCCGCCCGCTGACGAGGTCGTAGATGTCGACGCTGGGCGCCAGCCGGCGCACCTCTCCGTCCGCTTCGACGAGTTCCTCCTCGAAGAAGCCGGTGACCGCGAAGGTGTGATCGTCGAGCCACACCGCGGTCTCGTAGCGGCACGAAGTGCCGCAGAACGCGAGGATCCGGGCGAGCCGGGCGTCGGCGTCGAACAGCACCACCGCCGCGTCGGCGTCGTACATCCAGTGACCCTCCTCGGCGTTCCAGGTCGCGTACAGGTTCGGATCGATCGCATGCCGTCCGTCGGGAGACACCTCGAGCCGCGGTTCGCGTTCGCGATTCAGCGGCGTCGAGTCGGGCCACTCGCGGCTCACCTGAATCGAATCGATCGGCCCCCACCGCAGTTGCGAGAGCTGGAAATCGGGATCGGCAGCCCGCCACCAGCCCGCCCATTCGGCGAGCGGTTCGCGCAGCCCGCGTGCGAGCCCGAGCGTGTCCTCGAGCGCCGGCGCGGTGGCGAGGTGCGGGGCCGGGCGAGGCGCACAGCCGGCGAGTGCCAGCGAGGTCGCGAGGCCGAGGATCAGCCACGGCCGCCGCGCAGAACCTCGACCGGCTCGCGGTTCGATCGGCATGCTCCCGATCGGGTTCAGCCGCCGCTTCCGATGCCCGGAGGCATCCGACTCTCGAGCGGCCAGGTGAGCTTCTGGATGCGATCGCGATGCACCGTGACCGGGATGATGCGTCGCAGCGAGTCGGTGACCGCGCGGTAGCGCAGCTCGCGCTGGCGCTGCACGGCGAGCGTCTGCAGGTGCTGCCGCAACGACGGGTCGAGCGCTTCCCAGGTCGGCACGCTCATCTGGCGGTCGAGCAATTCGATCACGACCCAGCCGCCCTCGGTATGGAACGGTCCCACCATCTCGCCGGGCTGCATCGAGGCGAAGCGCGCCTCGAACTGTGCCCACTGCGGGTTCTCGTTCGGATAGGCGAGGTCGGCGGTGCGCATCGGTGTGCCGGGCGCTCCCATCGCGACCGCGGCCGCGAGGCTGCCGGCATGACCGCCGTGCAGCAGCACCTGGCCGGCGCTCGCCGAGTCCGCGAACAGCGCAACCGCGATGCGCGCCGCGCGCAGCCTCGCATACTGCGGTGCGCTGGCTTCGAACTCCGCGCGCACCGCCGCCTCGTCGATGCTCAGCGGCGTGGTGACGTGACGGGCGAACCACGCCTCGGCGAGCCCGTTGTCGGTCTGGGCGCGCAGCGCGCGCTCCAGTGCCGGTTCCTCGACCAGGTGTCGCTGCCGCGCTTCGTTCTGCACCGCGCGCTCGAGCGTCTGCGCTTCGATCCAGCGTTCCACCTGCGGCTGCATCGCGAGGTTCGGAGCGCTTCCGCCGCGTATCAGGTCCGCGAGTGCGTCACCGAGCGTGTAGGCCCCGCCGCGATAGGTGGCGAGCACGACAGCGCGGATCGAATCCGGAAGCCCGAGCTCTTCGACGCTCGAGACACGGCCGCCCCGAGCGTTGAGGGGTCCGAGCAGCTCGATGCCCATGGTGGCGCCGGCACCGGCCTGCAGCGTCACCACATGATCCGCGCGGATCCGATCGAGACCGCGGAAGAAGGTCGCGCGCTGCTTGCGCTGTCGCAGCCGCTCGACGATGGCGCCGCGCACGGTTTCGAGCGGCTCGCGCCGCGCCGGGCGCCGGCCCTCGACGCGCAGCAGGAACCAGCCTTGTCCGTTCGCGTCGATCGGTCCAACGATCTCGCCGATCGGAGCACTGAGCATCGCCTCGTCCATGCTCGGCAGCAGGGCGCCGGGCAACAGCCAGCCCGCGTCGCCGCCCGGCGGCACCAGCCCGCTCGAGTTGTAGCGGTCGGCCATGCGCCCGAAATCGGCGCCACCGCGAATCGCCTTGAGCGCCTGCTCGGCGGCGCTGCGCGAGCTGGCGAGCACCACGCTCACGTGGCTCTCCTGGTCGAGCCGCCGGTAGGTTTCGAGGATCTCGGCCTCGCTCACCGCGATCGGACCGCCGCTCAGAGACTGCAACAGCGCGTCGCGTCCGATGCGATCGCGGGAGCTCCCGACGAAGTCGAGGAACGTGGAATCGCGAAACGCACCGTCACGCTTGGCGGCTTCGATCACGAGCTGACGCTTGATCATCTCCTCGGCGAACAGCCACTTCGCGCTGTCGCCCAGGGCCGCGAACGGGCGCCCGTTCGCGAGGGCCGCGGCTTCGAAGTCGGCGACGGTGATCGACGCGCCACCGACCCGCGCGATCTCGTCGTGGTTCGCAGAACAACCGGAGAGGCTCGCGATCAGCAGCAGGAGCCACGGGCCGCGAAGCTTCGCGCGCGCGGCAGTCTCAGCAGCTCGGATCAAGCGGGTCATCCTTTCCCCGAGACCGGAACGGGAGTGGGCGTGGGAGTGGGCGAAACCGTAGTGCAGGCCTCGAGGGCTTGCAACAACTCGCGCGAGCGATTCAGCAGGGTCAGTCCCTCGCCTCGCACGCGGAGTCCGAACTCGCGCCCCGTCACGAACTCGATCTGGAACGTGAGCGATCCGACCACCGCGCGGATCTCGTCGGGACGCAACGGACGACGCAGGATCATCTCGACCACATCCTGGAACACGCGCAGGTTCTCGACGCCCGAGGCTCCGCCCAGCACGCGCAGTCGCCTCAGTTCGACGAGCGCCACGCTGGGCGGTGGCAGCTGGCCGAAGCGATCCATCATCTCGAGCGTGATGTCGTCGACGGTCGCCAGATCGCGGGCGTCGGCCAGACGACGGTAGAGCGCGAGCTTCTCGTGCTCGTCCGGCACGTAGTCGTCCGGCAGATAGGCGCTCCAGTCGGTCAGCAGGCGCGGTTCAGGCTTGACCTCTGCCGCCTCGCCCTTGAGTTCGGCGACTGCCTCCTCGAGCAGCTTCACGTACAGATCGAAGCCGAGCCCCAGGATGAAGCCGTGCTGCTCGGGGCCCAGCAGGTTTCCGGCCCCGCGAATCTCCATGTCCTTGAGCGCGATCTTGAAGCCGACGCCCAGCTCGTCGAATTCCTCGATCACGCGCAACCGCTTCTCCGCTTCCTCGGTCAATACCCGGCGCGACGGCACCAGGAAATACGCATGCGCGCGCAGCGAAGAGCGCCCCACGCGACCCCGCAACTGGTAGAGCTGGGCGAGGCCCAGCGTGTCGGCGCGATCGACGATCAGCGTGTTGACGCTCGGCATGTCGATCCCCGACTCGATGATCATGGTGGAGACCAGCACGTCGACGCGGCGTTCTAGGAATTCCATCATGACGCGCTCCAGCGCGTGTTCGACCATCTGGCCGTGCGCGGCCGACACCCGCACCTGCGGCAGCAGTTTCTGGAGCCGCAGCGAGACGTTCTGGATCGTCTCGACCCGATTGTGGACGAAGAACACCTGGCCGCCGCGATCCACCTCGCGCAGCACCGCGTCGGTGACGAGTTCGTCGTCCCACTCGACGATCTCGGTGTGCACCGGCAGTCGATCGCGCGGCGGTGTCTCGATCACGGACATGTCGCGAGCGCCCGCGAGGCTCAGGTTGAGCGTGCGCGGGATCGGCGTGGCGGTCATGGCGAGCACGTCGCAGGTGCGCGTGATCTGGCGCAGCTTTTCCTTCTGAGCCACGCCGAAGCGATGTTCCTCGTCGATCACCACCAGGCCGAGGCGCTTGAACAGCACGTCCTTCGAGAGCAGCCGATGGGTGCCGATGATGATGTCGACTTCGCCGCGCACCAGACGCGCGAGCGCATCCTTCTGTTCCTTCGCGGTGCGGAAGCGCGACAGGACCTCGACCTTGACCGGGTAGTCGGCGAAGCGCTCGTGAAAGGTCACGCCGTGCTGCTCCGCCAGAATCGTGGTCGGCACCAGCACCGCGACCTGGTAACCCTCCTGCACCGCCTTGAAGGCGGCACGCATCGCGACCTCGGTCTTGCCGTAGCCGACATCGCCGCAGATCAGGCGGTCCATGGGGCGCGGCGCCTCCATGTCGGCCTTCACCTCTTCGATCGCTCGCAGCTGATCCGGTGTCTCCTCGTAGGGAAACGCCGCTTCCATCTCGCGCTGCCAGACGCTGTCGGGGCCGAACGCGTGACCGGGCAGCGAGGCGCGTGCGGCGTAGGCCTTGAGAAGTCCTTCGGCCATGTCCTGGATGGCTTTCCGCGCGCGTGCCTTGGTCTTCTGCCAGGTCGTCGAGCCGAGCCGGTGCAGGACCGGGCGTGCGCCCTCTTCGGCGGCGTAGCGAGACACCAGCGCGAGCTGCTGGACGGGTACGAACAGCTTGTCGCTGCTCGCGTACGAGATCTCGATGCAGTCGGTCTCCTGCCCGTTCAAGGTCAGGCGCCGCAGGCCGCGATAGGTGCCGACGCCGTGGTCCTCGTGCACCACGAAGTCGCCGACCTTGAGCGCCGACAGCTCCGACATCGAGAGCCCGCCGGTCTTCTTGAGGCGCCGCCGCCGCCGCCGATAGCGCGAGAAGATCTCGTGATCGGTGAGCACCGCGAGCCGGGCACCCGGAAGCGTGAACCCGGCCGACGCGATGCCGACGCCGAGCGTTGCGCCGGTCTCGCCGAGCAGCTCGACCAGGCGGTCGCGCTGGCCTGTGTTGTCGCACAGGATCACGGCGCGCATGCCGGTCGCGCCCAGTTCGGCGAGATGGGACTGCAGGCGCTCGATCGAACGTTGCATGGGCTCGGCGGGCCGAGAGTCGATGAACAGCAGGTGCGGATGGCGTGCGGCTTCGCCGCTCTCGACGATCGCACCCATCCAATCGAGGCCGGCGCGCGACCCGAGCACCTCGTCGAGCGCACTCGCGGCCAGGAAGCGCTCGCGCGGCGGCGCGAGCGTCGGGAAGTCGCGCTTCGCCTCCTCGAAGCCGTGCGCGATCAGCTCCTCCAGCTCGTAGAGTCGTGCGCGCAGCTTGCCCGGATCGTCGGTGATCACGATGGCGTCCGCGGGCAGGTGCTCGAGCAGCGCGCTCAGCAGCGGCGTTCCGTCGTCGTGCGTCGCGGACGGGTCGAGTGCTTCTTCGCGCGGCAGCAGCGTCGCGTCGGTCAGCTGCTCGAGCGAACGCTGTGTGCCCGAGTCGAAGCGCCTCAGCGAGGCGATGGTGCGATCGTCGAACTCGATGCGGAGCGGATCGGCGAGCCCGACCGGATAGACGTCGAGAATGCCGCCGCGCCGTGCGAACTGCCCCACGCTCTCGACTTCGGGGAGCCGCTCGTAACCGAGTGCGACCAGCCTTTCGATCAGCTGATGCGGATCGACGTCGGCGCCGACGCGCAGGTGCACGAGCGCACTCGCGAGTCTTCCGGGCGCCGGGACCTTCTGCGTGAGGCCGCGCGCGGTGGCGAGCAGCACGCCTTTCTCGCCGCGCGCCAGCCGCGCCAGGGACTCGAGCCGCTGGGCCGTGATGCCGGGATGCGCGATCTGCGAGTCGTAGGGCAGCGCGTCGGGCTCCGGAAACGGCAGCAGCGCCTGTGGCCCCGCGAAGTACTCGAGATCGTCGCGCGCCTCCTCGAACGCCTCCCCGTGAGGCACCAGGTAGAGCACCGTGCGATCGAGCGCGCGCTGGAGCCACGCCACGAGCAGCGCCCGCGCCGAGCCGGTCAGCCCGCGCACTCCGAGTCGCGGGGACGCGCCGCGCGCGGCCGCGAGCAGCGTCTCGGCTTCGGGCAGCGTGGCGACCCGTTCGCGCAGCGAGTCGGCGAGTGGGTCGCGCAGATAAGTCTCGGGCATGGGCTCCAGCGGGGACATGCGATCGGCGGCATGCGAACACGAAAAGCCGCCACGAGATTTTCGTGGCGGTGCGCGGCCTTCAACCGAAATCGCGGCGACGCTAGCAGAGGGATTCGCGCGGCACCAGACGCGAGTCGTCTGCTGACGCGAGTCGTCTACGGCGTCGGCTCCGCCAGCACCTCGGCGAGGACTTGCTCGAGCTCGCGGTACTTGGTGTCGCAGCGGCGATGCTCGGGATCGGCACTCGGGTGGTACTCGCCGCCGCCCTGCACCCAGCGAATCGTCCCGGCGCGATCGATCAGGAACGAGACCGAGGTCCAGCTGCGTTCGTCATGGCCATCGAGCCAGTAACGACCGAGCGTCTTCCAGTCGCGGTCGAAGACCAGCGGGCCGTGGTAGCCACGCGCCTCGGCGGCCGCGACGATTGCACGATCGCTCATGCCGTGCGGTTCCGGTTTCGGATGGAAGACCCCGATCGTGACCAGCCCGTCGCGTGCATGCTCGCGGCGCAGCGTTTCGATCACCGGCAGCGTGGTCTCGCAGAAGTGGCAGCCGGTGGTCCACCACCGCAGCAGCACGACCTTTCCGCGGTAGTCGGCGAGCGATCCCTTGCCGTCGCGCACCGCGCGAGTAAAGGCCCAGTCGGGCGCCGGCGTTCCGAGCAGGTCGGAGCCCGAATCAGGGCCGCTCTCGGGCGCGTTCGCGGGTGCCGCGAGGGTCGCGAGCAATGCGAGGGTCAGAACCAGTCGAAGCATGGCGTCACGCTACACGAGCTGTCTCGACGCGCAAGCGGGCAGGCCCGAAGCGCAATGACCGCTTCGCCCGCCGTTCTCCGATCGTGCCGCGCTGGTCGCCCCGGCCGCCGCGCACGTGCATGATCTTGCAAAACCGTGTATCACTTGCCGTCACGTCGTTATCCCCCCGGCCTCATGTGGCCAACCGATACGGACCGGAGGTGGCTCATGTCTCTGCTGCGTCGTTTCATCCCCGCGATGGTGTTGCTCGTGATCGCGGCGGCGGCTTACGCATCGCCCCCGCGCAATGCAGCTCATGTCGATCCCAAGGCCCCGTGCTTCCGGTGGCCGGCGATCGACGTGGACGGCGATGGCGTGTTCGATCGCGTCGACCACTGCCCGAACACTGCGAAGGGCTGCTCGGTAGACGAGTGGGGTTGCCAGACCGACGCCGATGGCGACGGCGTGTGCGACGAGCTCGATAAGTGCCCCGGCACGGCGGCCGGCGCCACGGTCGACGAGAAGGGCTGCGCCGACGGGCAGTCGACCGGACGCGTCGAACCCCGGCGTGAGA
>JABFRW010000142.1 GCA_013140805.1 Candidatus Eisenbacteria bacterium | reverse complement strand
CCCGTCCACGGTTCCGTCCGGTGCGAATCGAGCACGGTGTCGCCGTGACCGGGAAAGTGCTTAAGGCACGCGGCGAGCCCCTCGGCCCGAAACCCGCGCAGCCACGCGCCGACCATCGCCGAGACGGCGGCCGGATCGTGGCCGAACGCGCGGGGACCGATCACCGGATTGAGCGGTTCCGAGTGCACGTCGGCGACCGGCGCGAAGTCCCATTCGAAGCCCAGCGAGCGCAGGCGGCGCGCGGTGACGCGCGCGATCCACACCATGTCGCCGGGGCTCGCGCCGCGCGCCAGCAGCGCCGAGTTCGGCGGCACCACCAGGTGCCCGTCGAGCTGCGAGACGAAGCCGCCTTCCTCGTCGAGCGACAGAAAGATGCGTCGCGGTCGCGCCAGTTCGCGCAATCGCCGCGTCAGACGGCGCAGATCGGCGAGATCGTGGAAATCGCGGCGAAACACGATCACGCCGGCGGGAGGATAGGCGGCGAAGTCGCGTTCCCATGCGGGAGAAAGCCCATCCGGGGGCAAGCCGATCACGAAACGGCGCGCGATGACGCGCTGGGCATCCATAGCCGACGGAAAGTGGCCGACCGCCCCGGCTCGTGTCAATCGCTCGCGACGAAATCAGGCGAGTGAGACCGTGCGAAAGCGGCGCGCGCCGGCAAATCGCTCGTTGGGGTGCGGCGCGCGCCGCGTTAGACTCGCTCGGCCATGAGACCCTTCACAGCCGAGCGCACGCATCGCTTCACCGAGTCGGTGATCCGCGAGATGACGCGGCTCTGCAACCAGCACGGCGGTGTGAACCTGGCCCAGGGCTTTCCCGACTTTCCGGCTCCTTCCGAACTCAAGGAAGCCGCGGCGCGCGCGGTGATGGACGACATCAATCAGTACGCCATCACCTGGGGCTCCAAGCGCATGCGCGACGCGCTGGTGGCCAAGACCGAGCGCTTCACCGGCCTGCGCTACGACCCCGAGACCGAGATCACGGTGTGCTGCGGCTCGACCGAGTGCATGGTCGCCACCCAGATGGCACTCGTGAATCCGGGCGAGGAAGTGATCGTGTTCGAGCCGTTCTACGAGAATTACGGCCCCGACGCGATCCTGTGCGGGGCCACGCCACGCTTCGTGCGGCTGAGGGAGCCCGACTGGGCGTACGACCCGGCCGATCTGGAGGCCGCGTTCAACAACCTCACGCGCGCGATCGTCATCAACACCCCGAACAATCCGACCGGCAAGGTGTTTACTCGGGCGGAGCTGGAGCATGTCGCCGCGCTGTGCCGGAAGTGGAACGTGATCGCGATCACCGACGAGATCTACGAGCACATGATCTACGACGGAGCCGAGCACGTGACGCTGGCGGCGCTGCCGGGGATGCGGGAACGAACCGTGACGATCAGCGGGCTTTCGAAGACCTATTCGGTGACCGGGTGGCGGGTCGGCTGGTGCCTGGCGCCGCCCGAGCTGAGTGGTGCGATTCGCAAAGTTCACGACTTTCTGACCGTGGGCGCGCCCGCTCCTTTACAAGAAGCGGCAGCCGTGGCGCTATCCTTGCCACTGTCTTACTACGAGGCGCTCGCCAGTTCGTATGCTGCCCGGCGTGCGCACCTGATGCCGGTGCTCGAAGCCGCGGGATTCCGCGCCTTCATGCCACGCGGTGCTTACTACGTGATGACCGACATCTCGGCGTTCGGTTTCGACGACGATGTCTCGTTCGCTCGCATGCTGGTGTCCGAGGTGGGGGTCGCCGCGGTACCGGGGTCGAGCTTCTATTCGGATCCGGCGGCGGGTCGGCAGCGGTTGCGCTTCCACTTCGCCCGTCGCAAAGAAACGCTGGACGCCGCCGCGGAGCGCCTCATGCGACTCCGCTCACGCGCTCCGGCGAGCTGACCCCACACTCGGAGTCACTCCATGGCGTTCCTTCGTCGTAGTTCGCTCGGGCCGCTGATCGTTTCAATGGTGTTGTCGGTGCTGATGGGCTTTGGCCTCTCGCGGGCCATGGCGGCCGGCGACGACCTGCGCAGCCAGCTCGACCTGTTCTCCCAGGTGCTCTACCTGGTGCAGAACAACTACGTGGACGCGCCGGAGAACTCCAAGATCGTGCGCGGCGCGATCGACGGCATGCTCCGCACGCTCGACCCGCACACGGTGTTCCTGCAGCCGACGCGTGCCCGCCAGATGGACGAGAACTTCCAGGGCGAGTACTCGGGGATCGGCATCCAGTTCGACATCCGAGACGGCGCGATCGTGGTGATCTCGCCGATCGAGGGCACTCCTTCTTACCGACTCGGCATTCGCGCCGGCGACCGCATCATCGCGATCGACGGGGAGCCGGTGAAGAAGGACATCACGACCGACGATGTCTTCAAGCAGCTGCGCGGCCCGGCCGGCAGCACCGTGCAGGTCACGATCGAGCGCGAAGACGAACCGGCACCGCAGGTGTTCGAGATCGAGCGCGCGAAGATTCCGATCGAGAGCATTCCTTACGCCTACATGCTGCGTCCCGGCATCGGCTACGTGCGTGTGATCCGCTTCGCCCAGACGACCGGCGAAGAGCTGGAGAAGGCGATCGTCGACCTGAAGGCGCAGGGCATGAAGCAGCTGATGGTCGACCTGCGCGCCAACGGTGGCGGCCTGCTCTCGCAGGCGGTCGACGTCGCGGACCAGCTCGTGCCTGCGAACAAGAAGGTGGTCTACACGCGCGGACGCATCCCGTCGGCCAACGCCGACTACTACAGCAGCGAACGCCCGCGCAGCTGGACGGGACCGGTCGTGGTGCTGGTCGATCACGGCAGCGCCTCGGCGTCCGAGATCGTGTCGGGTGCGGTGCAGGATCTGGATCGCGGCTTGGTGGTGGGGTTGAGCACGTTTGGAAAGGGGCTGGTGCAGAACCAGTTCAACCTGTCCGACGGCTCCAAGCTGCTGCTCACGATCGCCAAGTACCACACGCCGAGCGGCCGCCTGATTCAGCGCGACTACAACGGCAAGAGCGAAGAGGACTATCAGCTCGACGCGTGGAAGGAAGACACGCCGAGCGACTCGATCCTGGCGCAGCGGCCGGTGTTCAAGACCAGCGGTGGTCGCACGGTCTACGGCGGCGGCGGCATCCAGCCCGACGTGGTCGTCAAGTCCGACGTTCCGCTGACCCGCAGCCAGGTCGACATCATCCAGAAGCGCATCGTGTTCGAGTGGGGCACTCACTGGATGAACGCGCACAAGAACCAGAAGTGGACCAGCGACTCGTTCAACCGCTCGTTCGCACTCAAGGACAACGAGTGGGGTGACCTCAAGCGCGTTGCCGAGAAGCGCAAGGTCACGATGACCGATTCGACCTGGACCGCGGATCGCGACTTCGTGCTCCAGCAGGTGCGTGCCGAGCTCGCGAGCCAGTCGCTGGGTGCGCTCGAGCGCTACAAGATCCTGGTCGAGGACGATCCGCAGCTGCTGCAGGCGATCGAGCTGTTCCCGCGCGCGAGCGCATTGCTGTCGGGAAACTTCGATGAGGCGATGGGCAAGGGACTGAGCGCGACCAAGAAGACGGACGCGCAGGCCGGAGGTACGGCGAACAAGCGGTAGGGAAACCGGCTCGAATGCCCACGACGAGAGAGACCTACGCCCGGACTCTGAGGATCGCCCGAACGATCCATCGGACGACGGGCGTAGCGCTGTTCGTTCTATTCGCTCTGGTCGCGACCAGTGGACTGATGCTGGGCTGGAAGAAGCACACCGGCGGAGTGCTGCTCGCCAAGTCGCATCGCGGCACCACGACGGATCCCGCGCGGTGGCTGCCGATCCATGAACTTCACGATCGGGCGGTGGCGGTCGCACGCGACTCGATCTCGCCGACGATGTCGCTGCGACTCGATCGCATCGACATCCGGCCCGACAAGGGCATGGTCAAGTTCGTGTTCGCGAAGGGCTACTGGGGTGTGCAGCTCGATTGCGCGACCGGCGAGGTGCTGCACATCGAGCGACGACGCTCCGACTTCATCGAGGACCTGCACGACGGCTCTATCCTGGACGATCTGCTCGGGACCTCGAACGAGCAGATCAAGCTCGGCTACACGAGCCTCATGGGTCTGGCGTTGCTGACCTTCACGGTCACCGGCTTCTGGCTGTGGTACGGGCCGCGCAGGATGCGAGGGGCGTGAGCGGGCGAGTGGGGTTGGCGGTGGCCATGGCGGCCCTGTTTCTTTGCTCTCTCGCTTTCGAATGGGGCACTGCGAACGCCTATTACGAAGGCGGACCGGCTCCCACCTTCTACGACTGGCTGGTCTCGAACACGGTCGTCTTTGAGGGGAAGGTTACCGCGCGCGAGACGACCGGACGGTGGGTTCGAATCACTGTCACCGAGGAGTTGCTTGGTTTCGCTCCGTCCCGATCGGTCGAGCTCGTATGCGGTGATCGGAACTGGAAAGGGATCGGCAATCACCCGAGTCTCGCAGATCGCGTGCTGGTCGGGAGCATGGGCCGTTCGGACGGCGGCCGGTTGCGTGGCGAGCTGGCCATCATTGACTCCGATGACTCCGTGGTCCTGCCCAGGTCGTACTTCGCCAGGCTCTACCGCAAGGAGATGAGGCTCGAGCCCCAATTCTCTAGCTACGAGGAGTTGAGGTCAGCACTACGGCTCGCGAGGAGCAAGCACGCGCTCTCTGGATTGGACGGCAAGCGCGCACTCGTGCTGATGCGAATGGTCGATCACGTTCCCGACAATGACTACGGCCGACAGGCAAAGTGGCTGGTTGATTCTGCAAGAGTACTCGTCGGGCAGCTCGACTTTGCGGTGACCTCGGTGCGATTCACGGACCTGCAGAGCGGAACCTCCCGGCCGCGGAAGGGGCAATGGCTGGTCGTCCCGGTGCCAATGGGAGCTGTTGGACCCGATTTGGAACTCGATCTCCTGAGTACCGCCCCATTCGAGGTGAAATCCGGGAGATGCCCCGCATTTCAAGTGGGGATCGATTCGCTGGGAACGCTCGTGCAGGCAACGCCGACGGGTCTCAGGCTTCGGCGGTAGCGAGTTCGCTCGTCAGTGATGAGCGACTTGAGTTGCTCATCTCACGCGATCCATGCTCTGAGCCCCGCGCGGCGGCAGCCTGGAGCGTTCAGGACGAACTAGTCGTTACGTGAGTGCCCGCGCGTCGCCCATTCGGCGCCAGATGCAATAGTGCCAAGCGGACTCGCGCTTCGAGTGAGGCGTTGGGATCGGCGTTGCAGCGCTCGGCGCCACGCCGCGCTTCGTCGGCGCGGAACCCAAGTTGCCGAAGCCATGGGATGACTTCGTTCGCGCGTGCCTCGGCATTCGCTCGAGCATTCGCCGCCTCTTGGCTCTTCACCTCCAGCTTTCGCTTCGCCGCGGCGTGCTGCGCCTGCTCGCGCTTGCTGCGCATGAACGAGGATCCGAATGCGCGCTCGGCCTCGTACTGATTGTGCGTCCGGCACCGCAGTCGCATTCTCGCCACCGTCGCCGTTCCCCCGCGGGCGACTGGGTCGATGTGATCGAACTCCAGCCTGGTGCGAGATTCGCAGCGCCGTCCGTCCTCACTGACGAACGTGCACTGGCCGCCGTCGCGCTGCCAGACTGCGCTTCGGATTCGCTTGGGGACGTAGCGGCCTGTCGGGGCGCCGCTTCGCGGGAGCGAGCGCGCGGACGCCGCAAACCTGCGCTGCTCGAGCTGGCGGATTAACGCGTCCAGGGCGCGATCCAGCACTTGCGCGATGTCGCCCGTGGGCAGCGCGTGGCCGAGAAGCGACTGGGCGTGGCGCAGCTTGTCGTGGGTCTCTCGGGCGAGAGTCACCTGCAGGGCGTATCGCACCGCCGAGAGCGGGGCCAGCTTTGCGCGTGGGGCTTGGTGGACGACCGGAGCCGGTCGAGGCCGCTCGACTCTCACCGGGACGAGTTGTCCGTCGAGCGTGCCAACTGGCGCTGGAGCTAGTTGGCACGCGCCATCGCCAGTCGGCTCCACTTGCGCTGGCACCACTGGGAACGAGCCATCGCCAGGCAGCCCAACTAGCGCCCGCAACCCCTGATCTGCGG
>JABFRW010000141.1 GCA_013140805.1 Candidatus Eisenbacteria bacterium | reverse complement strand
CGAAGACGTCTATCGCCACATCCGGTTCTTCACCGGCAGCGGCCGCTCGACGTTCGAGCGCTGGCTGCGGCGCTCGGGTCGCTACATGTCGTTGTTCCGCGACGTGCTCCAGAAAGAGGGCCTGCCGCCGGATCTGGTGCACCTCGTATTCGTCGAGAGTGGTTTCAACGTGCATGCGCGCTCGTATGCCGCGGCGGTCGGACCCTGGCAGTTCCTGCAGGGCACGGCGCGCATGTTCGGCCTGACCGTGAATCAGTGGGTGGACGAGCGACGCGATCCCGAAAAGGCCACGGTGGCAGCGGCGCGCTACCTGAAGCACCTCTACACGATCTTCGGCGACTGGCCGCTGGCGCTCGCGTCTTACAACGCGGGCGAAGGCACGGTGCTGCGGGCGATCAAGAATCAGGGCACCACGAACTACTGGGACTTGCGACTGCCGAAGCAGACCGAGGAATACGTGCCGGGCTTCATGGCGGTGCTGGCGATCACGCGCGATCCCGACAAGTACGGCTTCCACGGCGTCGAGCTCGAAGACCCGATGGACTTCGACGAACTCGCACTCAAGGGCCGCGTCGATCTGCGTGCGCTCGCCAAGCTCGCCGGCTGCACCTACGAGGATCTGAAGGTGCTGAATCCGGCGGTGCTGCGTCACACCACACCGGTTTCCAAGGACGGCGTCTCGACGGTGCGCGTTCCGCGCGGCGCTGCCGAGGTGATCCTGCAGGCAATCGACGGCGGTGTGAAGATGCCCGAGGTCGATCTGACGGTGAAGCATCGGGTGCGACGCAACGAGACCATGCGAACGATCGCGTCGCAGTACGGCGTCGACGCCACTCGGCTCGCGCGCCAGAACGGGATCACCAGCGCTCGCCCGCTCAAGCGCGGGATGGTGCTCACCGTGCGCTCGAGTCTGCGACCCGCCACGCTCGAAGTCGCGACGCTCGAGCCCAACGATCCGCGCGCCTCGACCGACTACGTTCCGGCGCTGCCGCCCCGCGCGATGCCCCGGGTGCAGGGCGCGTCGGACCCCGAGGGTCGTTCAACGATCACGGTACGGCGAGGCCAGACTCTGGTCGCGCTCGCCGAGAAGCACAGCGTGTCGGCCGCCGAAATCCGCCAGTGGAATCGGCTCAAGACCGATCGGCTGCGTCCGGGCCAGCGTCTCAAGGTCCGAACCGCCGAAGCGGTCGCCTCCGCCGCCGAGCGCGCACCGGTCGACAGCGCGCAGGTCGCGGCGCTCAAGCCGCCACCGCGACGCGAAGGCAGTGCGTCTTCGAGTCAATCGAGCGCCGGTGCGACGAGTCGTACGATTCGCGTCCGCTCGGGCGACACATTGAGCGAGATCGCAGCGCGCAACGGCACCACGGTGGCGCGGCTCAAGGCGCTCAACGGAATGCGTTCGAACACGGTGCGAATCGGACAGCGGCTGCGCGTACCGTCCTGATTCGCTAGTGCTCAGGGTCGGGGCCGTGCACCACACCGCCGGCCGGAATGTCGTTCGTGATCGCGTTCTCGCGCACGCCCGCGCCGATGCGGGCGTTGCGTCCGACCGAGATGCCGCCGGGTAGCCGCGCGCCCTTGCCCGCCACCACCAGTCCGTTCGAGAGGTGGTCGGGGCACGCGTGGTTGGGCGTGAAGTCGTCGCCGTCGCCGACTCTGGCGCCGGACCCGACCTGCACTTCCTTGTCGAAGATCACGCGCTCGATCGTCGAATCCGGGCCGATCACGCAGTCGTGCATGAGAATGCTGTCGCGCACCACGGCACCCGCCATGACGTGCACGCCCGGGAACAACACCGAGCGCTCGACGCGCCCGGCCACACGGCAGCCATTCGCGACCAGGCTGCGGTCACCGCTGCCGCCGGGCTCGAATCGAACCGGGGGTCGATCCGCACTCTGGGTATGGATCAGCCAGCCCGGATCGTTGAGATCCATCGGCGGCTGTTCCGACGCCATCGCCATGTTCGCTTCGAAGAACGAATCGAGCGTGCCGACGTCCTGCCAGTAGCCGCCGTACCGGTAGGCGAACAGCCCCTCCTGCCGCTGCACGAGGCGCGGCAGGATGTCCTTGCCGAAGTCATGGGTCGAGTCCTCGCGCGCGGCGTCTTCGCGCAGCAGCCGGAACAACGCTTCGCGATCGAACAGATAGACGCCCATCGAGGCGAGTCGCGATTCGGCCTGGCGGGGCTTCTCCTTGAACGCGGTGACGCGACCCGAGCGATCGGTCTCGAGGATTCCGAACTGGCTGATCTCTTCCGGCTTCACCTCGGTGACCGCGACCGTCACGCTGGCGCGGTTCGCGACATGGAACGCGAACATGACGTCGTAGTTCATCTTGTAAATGTGGTCACCCGACAGCACCAGGACCTGCTCGCAGCGGCGGCGCCGCAGGTGAACGAGATTGCGGTAGATCGCGTCGGCGGTGCCCTGGTACCACTCGGTCGCGATCGAGCCGAGCGCCGGCTGCAGAAGCTGGATGCCGCCGCGCGTGCGGTCGAGATCCCACGGTCGACCGATCCCGACGTGCTGATGCAGCGAAGTGGGTCGATACTGCGTGAGCACTCCGATGTCGTAGATACCGGAGTTGACGCAGTTCGAGAGCGAGAAGTCGATGATCCGGTACTTGCCACCGAACGGGACCGCGGGTTTGGCGCGCCGCTCGGACAGCAGGCACAGCCGCGAGCCGAGCCCGCCGGCGAGGATGAAGGCGTAACGCTGGTCGCTCACGAGCTCCCCGTCAGCGAGACCCGATCGGGCACCACGCGAGCGACCGCGATCGCGCCGTCGACGAAGTCGGACGACGACGCGCCGACGCCGAGGATCGCCTGGCGGCCGACGCGAGCGTGGTCGGGTAGCACGCAGTCCTTACCGACCAGCGTGAGGCCGTGGAGCCACGCCAGTTCCGGCACGTCCATCGCAAGGCCGTCGCCGACTCGCGCCGACGCGCCTACCCGCACGTACTTGTCGACGATCGCGCGGTCCACGCGCGCGCCAGCACCGATCGTGACGTCCTGCATGATGACCGAGTCCACGATCTCGGCGTCGGCTCCGACGGTGACGCCCGGAAACAGGATCGAGTTGCGGATGCGTCCCGACACGCGGCAGCCGTTGGCGATCAGCGCACCGTCCAGCATCGCGCCCGGCAGCAACTGCACCGGCGGGCGCTCCTCGTCACGCGTGAGGATCGGCCAGCGCCCGTCGTTGAGCACCAGGCGCGGCTCGCGCGCCAGCAGTCCGAGGTTCGTTTCGTAGAACGTCTTCAAGGTTCCGACGTCGTCCCAGTAGCCGGTGTGCTCGTGCGCGAACACGCGTTCGCCCTTCTCGATCAACGGGCGCAGCACGTCGAGCACCAGGTCGACCGGCTGCTTCGCGATCGCCTCGCCGAGCACCTCGGTGTCGAACAGGTAGATGCCCATCGATGCGAGGCGCAGGCTCGATTGCCGTGGCTTCTCTTCGAGCGCCGTGACGCGACCGTTGCGATCCATCGCGACCATGCCGAAGCGCCACGACTCATCGGGTTCGACCGCGGTGACCGCCAGCGTCACGCGTGCGCCGCTCTCTTCGTGAGTCCGCAGCAATGCCCGGTAGTCCATCTTGTAGACGTGGTCGCCGGACAGCACCAGCGTGTTCGCGGCGCCCGAGCCGCCGAGCACGTCCCAGTTCTGGGCCAGCGCATCGGCGGTTCCGCGGTACCACCCGGCGTGCTCGCGCGTGAGGTAGGGCTGCAGGAGCTGCACGCCGCCGGTGCGGCGGTCCAGATCCCACGCTCGTCCCGAGCCGATGTGGTCGTGCAGCGAGGTGGGCGCGTGCTGGGTGAGCACCGCGACGCGCTCGAGTCCCGAGTGGCAGCAGTTGCTGAGCACGAAATCGATGATGCGGTACTTGCCGCCGAACGGGACCGCGCTCACCGCGCGCTCCGAGGTCAGCACGCTCAGGCGCTCGCCGCCCCCTCCCGACAGCACCACCGCCATCGTATGCGCCACGGGGTCCCTCCGTTCACGGCGAATGCACGAGTGAACGCGGACCCTACGGAGCGCGCGGCGGCCGAGTCAAGAACCGCGCACGCGACGCGGCCTTCGGCGGCGTGATTCGAGGCGCGCGGCGACTACCAGGCGTACGAGGCGGACACCAGATGCGTCGCTTCGAGGTCTTCTTCGCGCTGGAACTCGTCGAGTCCCGAGGCGAAGAAGCGGTTGAGCGACGAGGCGTAGTCGACGCCGAAGTGGCGGTAGCGGAGCCCGGCACCGAATGCGAGGTCCTTGCCATTGGCGCCGGTGCGCAGCGCGAGCGTGTTGCGGAACCAGTATTCGACCCCGGTTCGGAAGTCGAGCGTGACGGCCCCGAGCGACGCCTGCGAGCCGAGCTCCCGATCCTCGAAGCCCCACGCCAGGTCGAGCGCCATGGTGAGCGCGTGATGCTCCGCCGGATAGAAATTGAGAGCGGCACCCGTGTCGAGCGTCGGGACGATCAGCTCGCGCGTGCCGTTGCTCCACGACAGATAGGTCGTGGTGAGGTCGTGCACCACCACGCCGATCGTGACCGCGTCGGTCGGCATGTAGAGCATGCCGGCGTCGAGCCCGGCGCCGAACGAGGTGACGTGCTCGCCGGGCAGCGTGTCGGGAACGCTCTGGCGCAGGAACTTCACGTTGGCGCCGTACGCCCAGTGGCTGTTGCGCTGGAACGCGATCGACGCGAGGAATGCCATGTCCGAGCTGCTCGCCCGATAGAGCGTGAGATCGAGCAGCCGCTCGCCCGGCTGCCACACGCCGTCGAGGTTGCCGGGATCGTTGGTGCTGATGTCACCGTCGAGGCCGCCGTCCACGAAGTCGACCGCCGGCCTCAGGTCGCCGGGCCGCGGCGTCACCGGAATGTCGTCGACCGCGAGACGCACGAATCCGGCGCCGAGTGCCAGGCGCCGCGCGTTCTTGGCGCCGATCGGAATCACCGCCCCGAGATAGTCATGGTTGACGAGGCTTCCAAAGCGCTCGGCGTGCTGCGGCAGAATCTCGCGATACGGCAGGTAGACCATGCCCGCGGGGTTCCAGTAAGGCGCAGTCGCGTCATCGGCGACCGCTACGAACGCACCACCCATGCCGATCGCGCGCGCCCCGATGGGTGCCTTGAGGAACTCCCCGGCGTACTTGGTCGCATGCGCAGGCAGCGCGATGAGCAGCAGGCCGAAGAAGGAAAAACGCAGAAGCGTGCGCATGGTCGAGTGCCCCTCGAGGTCTACAACGATTGCGGCACGCGAGCCTAGGAGCGCGCCGAATCAGATGTCAACCGGTCCCGGGATGGGTTCCCAGTCAGGCATGCTCGCCTCGCCGATCGCACGCGAGATGCGCCACGCGCCGCGTTCGCGCACCAGCTCGTCGCCGGTGTGGAACGTGCGCATCTCTCCCACGCCGCGCGGTACGTACACGACATCGTAGTTGACGACCACGCGAGCGGAGGTGACCGGAAGCGCGCGCACGTTCGTGAGCAGCAGCGTGTCGGTCTCGGGCAGGAACCACAGCGAGCCTGGCATCGGCAGGTCGTGGCGTCCGTCGACCAGACACTCCCACGCAAGATCGGCGTCTCCGTGGCGCAGCGCACTCCAGTACGTGTCGAGCGTCCGGCTCGGCGAGACGAACCGCGGGTCCACACGGCATCGCTCGCCCTGACCCAGCAGGCTGAAGCATGCGATGCCGAGTGACGCGATCGCGAGGCGGTAGCGCCACGTGAAGGCACGCGACCGCGCGGTCGGGATCACACCCTCGGGCCGGCTCGCATCGAATACCCCGGATACGGCCGCGGGTGTCCCGGCGATCTGCCCGGGCTCACTCGATGACCCTGCCTCGTCCGAGTGCCGCGAGGACGCGGAGGGGTCGCCGGAGGCGAGCGGTTGCGGAGCGACGAGGTAGTGGAGTTGCAAGGGGTGACCGACTCGAAGGAGGTCCTGCCGTCCCTGGCGATCGATCGCGAGCGGGGTGCTCGCTTTGGAGGAATCAACGACTTACAAGGGCACGAACCGTTCCGTTCGGCGCGCCACCCGTGCGTGCGATACCTGTCTTCGCGTGCAATCCGAGCGCTCGACCACAACCGTCTCTGCCGCAGTCGATTACATGGCCTGACTCAACCCCGCGGACGGCCCGAGCGCGGCGCGGACTGTGCCGGCCGCGGGGTTGAGTCAGGCCATGTAATCGACTGCGGCAGAGA
>JABFRW010000140.1 GCA_013140805.1 Candidatus Eisenbacteria bacterium | reverse complement strand
GCTCAGGGTGTCGGCCGGCGCGGCGCGCGTTGCTCGACCTGGCACCGTGGCTCGAGTTCGATCGCGTGAACGGCCCGCTGATGGGCGGATCGGTCGGCGTGGGCTCGCGCTTTCGCAGCGGCGTGGTGACCGCGAAGCTCGCGTACGGGAGCGGGCCGAACCGGTGGTTCGGAGGCGGTGGCTATCAGAAAGTGTGGCGCAGGCGCGGACGGGATCATCGCTGGACCGTCTCGGGCTTCGCGGGTCGCGGCACCGACGTGCTGGATCTGGATCGACGGCGACAGCTCTACTACTCGCTGTCCGCGTTCCTGACCGGCGACGATCGCTCGCACTACCTGCAGCGCGACGGCGTGCGCGTGGCGCTCGAGCGTGAGGGTGCGGCGATGAAGCTGCGGCTCGCATGGCGCGATCAGATCGAGTCGCCGCGCGCCACCACGGCGACCTGGAATCTCTATCGCACCACGCCCGCGGTGATCGAAAACTTCCAGGCGAGCCTCGGGCGCACCGTCGAGTGGCAGGCACTGCTGTCGGGGCGACCGGTGCGCGCGCCGCTGTGGGTGGAGCTCGACGGCCGCGCGGCGGCGCGGGTCGCAGGCGGCGACTTCGACTATCGGCGCCTGCGTGCGGTGGTGGGCGCCGATCTGGCGATCGGTCGCATGGCGAGCCTGCTGCCGCAGCTCACCTATGGGCGCCTCGACGGTGACCTCACACCGCAATCGGGATTCTGGCTCGGTGGCCCGCGATCGCTGCGATCGCTGCCGAGCTACGGACTCGCGGGTCGCAACACGGCGCTCGGCCGGGCCGAGTTGATCAGCGCTCGCGACGTACTGAGCACCGTCGGCGTGCCGCATCCGGCGTGGCTCGATCTTCAGCCGGGGTTGTTCGTCGCGAGTGGTGCCGTGTGGGGAGAGGATCCGTTCGGCGGGCCGACGCGACGGGGCGGTGGATGGCCGGGGCGCGAGTTGTGGTTGTCGGAGGCCGGCGCCTCGCTGCTCTACCGCCCGGGCATCCCCGATCCGGAAGGCTACTTCCGCATCACCTACGCCAGGCCGCTGGGAGCGAACGATGACGGCGCGAGGCTCTCGGTTTCGTATTCGATCGCGCTCGACCAGCTGCGTGGGGCCGAGCGCTGAGCGGAGGAGCGTCGCGTGTGGCCCGGCGCCTGTGTGTTTCCCGACTTCACGCGTGCCGCCACCCGTTCGTGGTGGTCGGATCGTGTCGCCTCGTTCATGGCGCAACGGCTCGACGGCGTGTGGAGCGACATGAACGAGCCGGCGGTCTTCAAGACGCCGAACAAGTCGATGCCCGAATCCAACCGCCACGAGGCCGACCCCGAGCTCGGCGGCCCCGACTCGCACGCGCGCTATCACAACGTCTACGGAATGCTGATGGCGCGCGCGTCCTTCGAGGGCTGTCTGCGAGCGCGCCCTGAGTCGCGGCCGTTCGTGCTGTCGCGCGCCAACTACCTGGGCGGATTCGGCGGCACGGCATCGGCGGAGCTCTACTCGCGCTGGATCGGCGTCGGAGCGCTGTTCCCCTTCGCGCGCGCGCGCAGCGAGAAGGGCTCGCCGCGCCGCGAGCCGTGGAGTTTCGGGGCGCGGGTCGAGAGCACCTCTCGACGAGCACTCGAGACGCGCATGCGGCTCCTGCCCTATCTCGATTCGTGCTTCGAAGAGGCCTCGCGCACCGGCGTGCCGGTCATGCGTCCGTTGTGCCTGGCGGCGCCGCGCGACCCGGGCCTGCACGGCGAGGACCAGAGCTTTCTGCTCGGAGACGACGTGCTGGTCGAGGCCGGACTCGATTCGACTCGGGCCCGTTCGGGCCGCCCGGCCAGCGAGCGGTTCGCATCGCCACGCGGTCCGTGGCGACGCGCGAACGTGCACGGTGCCGCGGAAGCGCTGGCCGATCCTGATCTGCCCGCGCTCCACATGAGACCGGGTTCGATTGTGCCGCTGGGGCCGATCGTGCAGCACGTCGACGAGCGACCGCTCGACGAGGTCGAGATCCTGATCTCGCTCGATGCCGAAGGGCGGGCCACGGGCACGCTCTACGAGGATGACGGCGACGGATTCGGTTACCGCGACGGAGACTTCCTGCGCACGCACTACAAAGCGCGGCTCGAAGGCGGAATCCTGCGAGTACGCATCGCCGCGAGCGAGGGGCGCTGGTCCGCCCCGTCAACGCGGAGCCATCGCGTCACGGTGATCGGCGATCGCGTCGAACGCATCGAAGATCCGTAGGAGCGAGCGACCCTCCCCCGCGCCCTGACCCCGGGCTCGGGCCGCGATCCTTGGCTGCCGGATCAGGAACGCACACCGCATGCCGCCCATGGACTAGCCGGTAATCCGTTGCCGCACTTTGGTTTGTCGGCAACTGAACGTGGCGCTGACGGGGCGCGTGTCCGATTCGGTCCAGTCGCCTGCCCGCGGCGTGAACGCGCCGGGTCAGTGAAGACGTTCGCGACTATCGAATCGCGGCGGTGCTGCTTTCAGCGGCGGCTTCCGACCGCGCCGCGTCGATCACATCGGCGAGTGTCGCCGCCGGCAGTTCGGCGAAGTAGGCCACCTGCTCGCCGAGGAACTGATTGCCGCGCCACGGCTGAGCCGGCAACGGCCCGGCGCGCCAGCCCGGATTGCAGCCCTGCGCCGCGGCGAGCTCGAGTGCCGCGAGCGAATCGCGGCCATGACGCGCTTCATAGATCGCACGCGTCATGTGGGAGCGGGCACGAGACGCGAGCAGCATGCCTTCGTAGAGGCGTGGCTCGCCCCCGCGTCGCACCGAACGCTCGCGCACCGCGAGCTGAGGCAGATAGTCGGCGCCGTTCGTGAGCCGCAGCAGCAGGCCCTGCGCGACGCGGCGGAACCGCGGCGCGCGCCCGGCCGGCAGGTCGCGTGACGCGAACACCGGACGATCCGCCGCCGCGGCATCGATCAGGCCGTCGATCAGTCCGGTGTACGCGAGGTCGAGTGTGCGCGCATCGTAGGGGCGTCCGCGCTCGAACGGCTCGACGGCCTCGCGAAAGCGCTGGATCGCGGGGCGCGCGCGACGCGCCAGCTCGGGATCGCGGCGTTCGAGTTCGTCCAGGTACCAGCTGCGGCGCAACAGCTCGTGATCGATCACCGTGACGTCGGGCCGCACGCCCTCGACCGCCTGCACGAAGTAGCTTCCCGATACCCAGATGTCCCACTGCGCCGAGACCACCACGGCGCGGGCGGGCAGCGGCTCGAGTACGTCGCGAACCATCCACTCGACCGGCCGTTCACCGCGCTCCGAGAGCTGCGGCGCGTTGAACGCGACCGAGGCGAGCACCAGCAGCGCACCGGCGCCGAGCGCGGCCGCGACACCGCGGCGCTCCGCGAGCGTCGCGAGCGCGACGGCAACCGCGAATCCAAGCGCCAGAATCGCGGGCAGGTAGTACGGCACGATCTCGAGGATCCCGTAACCGCCGGCGTAGATCATGCTGCTCGCAATCAGAAGCGCTGCGAAAACGGCGATGCGCCGCTCGCGCCCGACCAGGAGCACCAGCCCGACGGCGGCGGCGGCGAGTCCGAGCCAGCCCCAGCTGTGCGGCAGTCGCGCGAGGAAGTAACCGGTCTGAAGCTCGAAGGTGCCGGGCTCGCTGAACATCCAGACGCGAAACTGTTTGCCCGTGACGTGGTCCCACAACCGCCAGCCGACTTCGGGATTGCCCCAGTCGAAGCGCGGTTGCGCGGCTGAGCGCCACGGCAGGTAGAGATACGGCGCGAGCCCGAGCAGGAAGCCGGGGACCACCGCGACGAGCCGCGCGACGAGTCGCCGATTCACACCCAGTCGCCACAGCGCGAGCACCAGCATGGCCGGCGCGAGCAGCACCACGCTCAGGTGGGTCGTGAACGCGAGACCCAGCACGGCTCCGAACGCGAGTGCCGCGCCACGTGGACGCGTTTCGCGCGTCGCGGCGTCGAGCCACACGAAGTAGACGTGCACGAGCACGGCGAGCACCAGGGTGTGAAGCGCATACGCCTCGAAGCCGAGTGATTGTTCCCACCACATGCCGTTCAAGCCCGTCAGCAGCGCAGCGGCGGCGGCCACGAGAGCCCGGCGCGCGGGCGAGAGCGAGCGACCCGCACCCGTGCTTGCGCGGGGCTCGGCGTTCGAGCGCTTCGCGCCGCGCGCGGGGCCCGTCCGGCGAATCGAAAGCCGTGCGAGCAGGCCATCGAAAGCGATCGTGAGCGCTCCGACGCTCGCGGCGACCAGCAATGCCGCCAGCACCGACAGCGAAACGAGCGGCGCGAACGGCAGCAACCTCACCGCCGCGAAGCCGATCAGCATCAGGGTCGGATAGCCGGTCGGGTGAGGAATTCCGAGCGTGGCGGCCGCGGCGGAAACTTCGCCGTGATCGACGAAGCCGAGTGTAAAGCCGCTGGTCGAGAGATAGGCGACCGCCGCGAGCGCGCTGGCCAGCAGCGCGGCCGGCACGCGAGCACCCCCTGGAAAGCGGCCGGAGTGCCGTGGCTCGGTGGGCCGCGGGGTCGAGGCGGGAACGACGGCAGGGTCGGGCATGGGCGACAAGGCTAACCGAGCGGCCGGGTCGGGGCGAAGCACGAGGAGACGGTTCGAGTGCCCCGCCTCAGGCGCGCGACCAGACCCGCGCCGCGCATTCGCGTGCGCGCGCCACCACTTCGGCCTCGTCGAGCGCGACCAGCGTGCCGTTGTCCATCACGATTTCGCCCGAGACCATGACGCCCGAGACCGGCGAGCGAGCGAACCCCGAAGCGAGGTGCGCGAACAGCGTGCGCTCCGAGAACTCGGTGGCAGGGCGATAGTCGACCAGCACCAGGTCGGCCGGCGCTCCCGGCTCGATCACGCCGAGCCGCTCACCGAAGTGAGCGGCCGCCCAGCGCGCGCCGTTCACGAACACACGCTGGTAGTGCACCGCGGCGGCGGCATGCGCGCCGGGCTCTCGCGCGCGGATCGCGGCGGGATCCGGAACCGGCGGCGCGTTCGCCATCTTCGGCAAGAACGAAGCTCGGCAGCTGGAAGCGCTCCTTCAATCGCGCCGCCGCCAATCCGACAACGCCGGGGTGCAAGCCTTTCCGGGTCACAACCAGCACGCTGGCCCTGCCTTCCTTGCCCATGGCGGCTTCGGCTTGCATCATCGCCTGGTCGACGACGGCAATCTCAATCGCCTGGCGTTCGCGATTCAGCACTTCAAGCTGCTGGGCAATCTGGCTGGCTTCGCCGCGCTCCCGGGTGGTCAGCAACCGAAAGGCGAGAAGCGCATTGCCGATGCGGCCCGCGGCGTTGAGCCTCGGCCCAAGCAGGAAGCCCAGGGCATAGAC
>JABFRW010000139.1 GCA_013140805.1 Candidatus Eisenbacteria bacterium | reverse complement strand
TTTCGGCGCTCGTCAACCTGGCGCCGGCGCCAAGCGACCAGCCGCGCGCGGCGCGCGCAGGCATCAGCGAGTGGCGACCGGCGATCAGCAGCAGAGCGAGGATCGCCATCGCTGCTGCGCGCGCCGCCACCAGCGGCAGCAAGCCGGCGTGCGGACCGATGCGAGCAACGCAGACCAGGAACCAGCCGACCACGAGACCGGCGAGACTCGCCACATAGAGCGTCTTCATGAGGTGTGCGCGCGTGTGGCCGGCACTTCCTTCGTTCGCGAGCGACAACAACGGCAGCGCACCGAGCCCGACCGCGATCCCGAGCCACTGTGCGAGCGACGGTCGCTCGCCCGAGAACAGCCCCACGACCACCGGCACGATGAGCCCGAGCGTGCACAACACCGGCGAGGCGAGGCTCACGGGCCCCAGCGCGAACGACTTGTAGATGAGTGTGGCGCCGGCCGCCCCACACACTCCGGCCGCGAGCGCCCACAAATAGTCGGACTGCGTCGGGGTTCCATGCGAGAATGGCAACGCGACGAGCAGCACCGCGATGGCACCCAGTCCCGAGAAGAACGTGACGCGCATCGCCCGATCGCGGCGCGCGGCGAGCCCTCCGACCAGGTCGGCGGCGCCGAACAGCACCGACGAGCACACCGCTCCCGCGATCGAGAAGTTCACTTGCGGCGGCGGGTGGCGCGCGCCGACGCGGGCGAGTCTTCGACCAACTTCGCGGGCGCTGGCACCTGCGCGGCCGCGAGTCGCCACTGATCGTCCGCATGGCGCGCACGTCCGTCCTGCTCGAGCTTGAGCAGATGCGCGAGCAACGAGCGCTCGGCGTAGCTCCAGAGCTCGCGGGGCGTGTCGGCGTAGGCGACTTCGACCAGCTCTGACAGCGTGGCGCCCGAGTCCTGCGTGAGCGCTTCGAGGGAGGCGAACACTTTGCGCTCGCGCTCGAGGCGGTGCTCGATCAACTGACGAATGCGTAGCTGTGCCGCGCCGTGCGGTCCGCCGTGTCCCGGGAACAGTGTGGTGACCGGCAGTGCACGAAGTCGCTCGAGCGATCGCAGGTAGTCGCCCATGTCACCTTCGGGCGGATCGATGATCACGGTGCCCTTGCCGCCCGGAATGTGATCGCCGGTCAGCAGCGAGCCGGTGCGGCGGTGGAACAGACTGATGTGTCCGCGGGTGTGACCCGGCGTGTGCAGCACTTCGAGGTTCCAGTCACCGCCGACGCCGGGCAACAGCGGAATCACTTCGCTGTCCTTCACGAGCGCGTCGACCTTCAAGTGACGCGCGGTCTCGGCGTGCGCGAACACGGGCACCTTGAAGCGCTGGCGCACCGCGGCGAGTCCGGCAATGTGATCGGGGTGATGGTGCGTGAGCACCACCAGCTTGAGCTTGCGCCGGTCCTGCACCAGCGCATCGATCACCGCGAACAACTGCCGCAACGACTCGGGATCGTCGCTGCCGGGATCGACCAGCGCCATCTCGGGCTCGCCGATCAGGTACGCGTTGGTGTGGGTCGCGGGCGGCAGCGGACGCGTGAGCTGCGGCACCATGACGATGCCCCACTTGAGCTCGATGCGCTGGACCGGACGCTCCATGGTCTCGGCGCTCTCCGCGATCAACTCCTCGATACCGGCGTCGCCGTGAGCGAGTGCGACCAGCGTGTAGAGGATCGGGGCGGCGAACGTCTCGTCGCCTCTCTGCCAGCGCCCCAGTGCTTCGACCGGGGTGATCCAGTCGCCCTCGACCAGCTCACCCACGCGGATGTCGGCGTGCTGACCCGCGGGCATGCGCGCGAGGAAGTACGGCGACTCGAAGCGCACCGGCGCGAATGGCGGCGTGATCCAGCGGCCGACGCACGTCAGCGCGTCGGCGCGGAATCGCCAGCCGTGTTCGCGCGCGAGTTGCACGAAGCTCGCCTCACCGACGAGCAGTCGCGTGCGCGCCTCGGCGAGTTGCTCGAGCGTGCCCGGATTGGCGACGCCGATCAGCACGCCGGCCTCTTCGAAGGTCTCGCGAATCGCGCAGGCACGCTCGAGCGCGTCGGTGCCTTCGGCCCCTTCCACCACGAGTTCGGCGTCTTCGGCATCGACCGAGCCGCCGATGAACGCGCGAAACCCGGGCATGAACGACAGCGTGTCGGCGCGCTTGACCCAGAAGGTCTCGAGCAGGTGTGCGGCGCCGCGCACCAGCACCACGACGGCGGCGGCGCGGTGTCGGGTTGCGAGCGGTGCGCCCGGGGCGTTCATGCCGCGCAGACTACGCGCTCTTGAGTGCCACGTCCTGCAGGGCGCGCCGCAACAGCTCGAGTCCTTCGTTCAGCTCCGCCGCGGTGACGTCGAGCGGCGGGCGGAAGCGCAGACTGTGCGTGCCGCAACCCAGCACCACCGCGCCGAGTTCGTACATGCGCCCGCGTACGGCGTTGCGCATCTCTCCGTCCGGCAGATCGATCGCGCACATCAAGCCCCTGCCGCGCGTGTTGCTGAGCACGCCGGGCAGCTCGGCCTGCAGCTTGTGCAGACCCTTCATCAGCTCCACGCCGAGGTTCGCCGCGTTCTCGACCAGCTTTTCGTCGTGCATGATTTCCAGATAGCGCGTGCAGCGCACCATGTCGACCAGATTGCCGCCCCACGTCGAGTTGATGCGGCTCGACACCTTGAAGACGTTCTGCGGTTCGTCGTCCAGATGCCCGCCACCCATGAAGCCACACACCTGGGTCTTCTTGCCGAACGCGAGCAGGTCGGGGCGCACGTCGTCGTGCTGGTGCGCCCACATGAGACCCGTCAGGCCCATGCCGGTCTGCACTTCGTCGAAAATCAGCAGCGCCTGGTTCTCATCGGCGAGCGTGCGGAGTGCTCTCAGGAACTCGGGGCGGAAGTGATGATCGCCGCCCTCGGCCTGAATCGGCTCGATCAGGATCGCGGCGATGTCGTCGCGGTGCGCCACGAATGCCGCGCGCATGGCGGCCAGCGATTCGGCCTCGGCGCGTGAGACGCGCTCCAGCTCGGCCGCGTCGATCGGGAAGCGCAGCACCGGACTCGGCACCCGCGGCCAGTCGAAGCGCGCGAAGTACTGGTATTTGTTCGGATCCGCGGTGTTGGTGAGCGAAACGGTGTAGCCGCCGCGCCCGTGGAACGCGTCCTGGAAGTGCAGGATCTGGTGCCCGCGCTCGGTCTTGGAGCCGTTCGCGAAGTTGCGGCGCACCTTCCAGTCCATCGCAGCCTTGAGCGCGTTCTCGACGCCGGCCGAACCGCCCGCGATCAGGAACAGATGCGGCAGGTAGCCGGGCATCGCATACCGTTCCCATGCGGCCACGAACTCGGCCATCTCGACGGTGTAGACGTCGGCGTTGCTCGGGTTGGTGAGGGCCGCGCGCATCAGCTTGGCGCGAAACGTCGGCTCCTCGAGCCCCGGGTGATTGAAGCCGACCGGCAGTGTGGCGAAGCACGAGAACAGGTCGAGGTACGAGCGCTGATTGCGCGCGTCCCACAGACGCCGGCCGCGGCTCTTCTCGAGATCCAGCACCATGTCGTAGCCATCGGCGAGCATGTGACGCGCAAGCGTGGCGTGCACGTCGTTGGCCGTGATCGCGGGCTTCGGGTTCGGAGTCATGGCTTCTCCTCGGTCACACCGGTCGGGACCAGGCTCTCTTCCTTGCTGGTCGAAAGCGCGATGACGGTGCGGGTCTGCCGAACGCCTTCGAGCGCGTTCAGCTGGTGAATGAGCAGGTGCTGCAGCGATTCCATGTCGCGCGTTCTCAGCTTGAGCAACAGCGAGAACTCGCCGGTGATGTGATGGCACTCGAGCACTTCGTCAAGGCTCAGCGCCCGCTCGATGAACGCGGGCTCGAAGCGCGGATGCTCGATGAACACTTCGACGAAGGCGGTGACCGAAAGCCCCAGGGCGCGTGCGTCCACCACCGCGGTGTAGCGGCGGATGAAGCCCGCGTTCTCGAGCTTGCGCAGCCGCTCGTTGACCGCCGCGGTCGAGAGTCCGACCCGGCGCGCGATCTCCGACTGGGCCATCTTGGCGTCCCGCTGAACCAGCAGCAGGATCCGACGGTCCTTGGAGTCGAGTGGCTGAATGGCATTCGTCGCTGCGAGCATGGGCAGTAGATTATTCGGTGAGTGTCTACTACGTCAACTATTATTCGGCAATGCGTGACTTTGTCTGAACCGTAGTCTGCTGAATGCCAGCTCTGCCATATCCGGTTCGGCGGGCAGCCTGTCGGGCCATCGACAGCCGAACGTGATACAGTGCTGCGCCTTATGGTGTTCGCGATCGATCTCGAGGGGGTGCTCGCACCCGAAATATGGCCCGCGCTGGGCGAGTCGTTCGGTCTGCCCGAGCTGTCGCTGACCACCCGAGACGAGGCCGACTTCGAGGCGCTGATGCGCCGCCGGGTCGCGGCCACGCGGGCCGCCCGCGTCCCGCTCGCCGAGTTGCAGCGGGTGGCGGGCGCCCTCGAGCCATTCCCGGGTGCTCGCGAGTTCCTGGCCAGCCTGCGTCAGCTCGGGCAGGTGGTGATCATCTCGGACACTTTTCACGAGCTGGGCGAGCCCATGGCGCTGCGCCTCGGCGGCCACAGCCTGTTCGCGAACCGCTTTCAGGTCGACGGCGACGGGCTGGTGGTTGGCTTTCGGCTGCGCATTCGGGGGCGCAAGGAGCGCATCGTGTCGGGCTTTCGCGCCGCCGGCTTCACGGTCGCGGCGATGGGCGACAGCCTGAACGACATGTCGATTCTCGCCAACTGCGACCACCCGCTGCTCTACCGCCCGGTGGCGGCTTTGAAGGAGCGGTTCCCCGACGCCCCGAGCACGGACAACCTGGACGACGCGCTGCGCATCCTCAGCGCCGCTGCCCGGTCGGTCGAAGCGACCGAGTAGCGTTCACTCGAGCAGCGCTTCCACAACCGCGACTAGAGCCGGCGCGCCCACTCGAGCAGTGGTGTGGCGGGCTCGAAGCTTTCGAGCAGCAGGTCCGCGCCGAGCGGCGCCAGGTATGCGCGATCGCGCTGGCCGGTGGCGACCGCCACCGCGTGCGCCCCGGCGGCACGAGCGCACGTGATGTCGTGCTCGGTGTCGCCGAGCACGATGCAGCGCTCCGGTGACACGCCGTGGCGATCGCGTGCGCGCTCGACTGCGAGGCGCGCCACCGCATCGCGGTTCGGGCCTTCATCGCCGAACGCGCCGAACGCGAAGCGATCGGTGAGCCCGAAGTGCTCGAGCTTGACGCGCGCCATCGGGCGGCTGTTGCCGGTCAGCAGCGCGAGCGTCCAGTCGGGCTCCGCCGCCACGTGATCGAGCAGTGCGACGACTCCCGGCAGCAGACGCCCGCGTTCGGGCGTGAGCAGGTGCTCCATGTGTGCGCTGGTGCGCTGCCAGAATCGCTCGGCCTCTTCGGGCGTCGCCGTCTCGCCGTGCTGCGCGAGCGCGTCTTTCAGGATGAGCGAGTCGGTGCGGCCGCCGAATGGGACGGTGGCGAGATCGTCGTCGATGCCGCGTTCCTCTCGCAGTGCGAGACGAAATGCCTCGCGCGCGGCGCCATCGGTCCACAGCAGCGTTCCGTCGATGTCAAACAGCCAGATCAAGGCTCTCGAAGCGGTTCCGTTCACGATTCTCCCGTGGTTGGTGCGCGGCGGGCCATGCTAGCATTTCGGCCTGCTCTCCCCTTCCTTCAGCTCGTTCGGACGCGACGCTCATTCCCGCCGCGCCGGTCCTCGAAGTCATCCGGAGGTGTTCGTGCGCCACACGTGGCTGGCGTCGCTGTTCGCGCTCGTGATCCTCGGCTCCTCGCTCGCTACCGTGCACGCCGCGAACGATGCGCCGCGACTGGTGGTTCCCGACGCACCGCAGCGCGCGACCATCGACTTCCGCTGGCGCTTCAGCGTGAAGATCGTGAACCCGCTCGAGTTCGGCCTCTTCGTCGACTCGCTGGTGTGCGACGTCCACGTACTCGATCCCGGCACCACTCGCACGCCGCGCGTCCGCCGCATGCCGCTCAATATCGCGATGCGCCAGCAGGCCACGGTGTCGGGTGGCGACAGCATCTCGTTCGCCTACAACGGCAATGCGGTGTGCGACAGCGCGCGACTGGTGTTGCGCATGAGTTCGCACCTGAGCAGCGGCAAGCGGCTCACCACCGAGCGCATCCTCATGATGCATCCGGGTCCGACTTCGCGGCAGAACCCGAGCCGCCTGGTGCGCGTCGCCGGTCAATCGATCGAGTTCGTGCAGATCGACGGCAGCGGCGGTGGATCGGGACTCGGACACGGCATCGTGATCGTGAGCGGCGACGACAGCCACGCGCGGCGCCTGCTCCCGACCGGCGCGAACCTGGTCGCGATGGGCTACTCCGTGATCCTCGTGAGCCCGCCGGGATTCGGAATGTCGAGCGGTGAACCGGACTGGGGTGGGCCGGTCACGCAGGCCGCGATCCGTGCCGCGCTCGACACGCTGCGCGCCACGCGTCACGTGAGTCCGCGGCGCATCGCGTTGTGGGGAATCGGCAGTGGCGCAACCGCGGCCGCGCGCGTCGCCGCCACCGACACGGCACTCGCGGCGGTGGTGCTCACCGAGGGCTACTTCGACTACGAGAGCATCTACACCGAGACCAAGTCGGCCGAGCTGCGCAAGGCGATCGATGCGCGCATCGGCGCGAGCAGCCCCGCGCGAAGGCTCGCCTCGGCGATCAACGACGCGGTCGGCATTCGCGCCCCGGTGCTGATCGTTCACAGCCCGATCGATTCGGTGGTTCCGATGTCGCAGGCGCAAACCTACGAAGCCGCGCTGCGCTCGACCAAGTCCGACGTGAAATTCGCCGAACAACTCGGCGCCGGACGCGGGGGCGTGATCGAGGATTCGAGCAGCTTCGCGATCGTTTTCATTCACGAGAAGATCGTCGCCCGGCGCTGACCTCGTGCTAGACTTCCCGCGTCCTTTTTCGACGCAGGAGGCTCGCATGCACCGTTTGCCCGCCACCCACACTCCGCGAGACGCGCGGTGGCGTGGGTCGCTGCTCGTCGTGTTCTCGTCACTGCTCCTGGGCTTTGCCTGGCTGCCGGCTTTCGCTGCGGAAAACCCCGACCCGCGCCTGCTGCGAGTGCGCGGCGATCGCGTGACCGCCGCACGGCTCTCGCAGCTCGGATTCGACGTGCTGCCCGCCCCGCGCCACGACGCGATCCTGGTGCTCGAGTGGCCGGGTGACGCCGAACGCCTCGCCGCACTCGGCATCGCCACCCAGGTCGAAGACGCGACCCCGGGCGCAACCCTGGGACATCGCACGCGTGCCGACTTCGCGCGGCTGAAGCGCCCGGCCGACAAGCTGGTCATGAGTGCCGCGCGTTCGGATGGCCAGTACCGCCTCGAAGCCGCACCGGCATTCGGCTTCGGCGGGCTCGGCGGCTTCTACAAGCTGGCCGAGATCAAGATGAAGCTCGACGACTGGGTCGCGAGCGATCCCGGCAATGTGATCGCCGACAAGGTCGACACGGTCGGCACCACGGTGATGGGGCGCCCGATCTGGGGACTCGCGATTCACAGCGCGTGGCCCGGACCGGGACCCGATCCGCGACCGGTGACGCTGCTGAGCGCGCTCACGCATGCGCGCGAGCCCGAAGGCATGCAGGCGATCGTTCGCTTCGTCGACGATCTGATCGCGCGCTACCCGACCGACGCGCACGTGCAATACCTGCTCGCGCATCGGCGGCTCTACGTGTGTCCGGTCGTCAATCCCGATGGCTACAAGTACAACGAGGATCGCTGGGTCGCGACCGGCTCGTTCAACTTCTGGCGGAAGAACCAGCGCGACAACAACAACAGCGGCACCTTCAACACCTCGACCGACGGCGTCGACCTGAACCGCAACTACCCCTACAAGTGGGGCCTCAACAACCTCGGCTCGTCGGGCTCGCAGAGCTCCGACACTTACCGTGGGCCTTCGGCGGGCTCCGAGCCCGAGACGCAGGCGCAGATGAATCTGGTGATCTCGAAGCAAGTGCTGACCGGCATGTCGTTCCACACTTACAGCGATCTGCACATCCATCCGTGGGGATGGACGCTGAATGCCACGCCGGACTCGCTGCTCTTCCAGCGCTGGACCGACGACATGACGATCGCCAACGGCTACACCGGTGGGCTCGCGCCGCGCTTCCTCTATGAAGTGAACGGCGAGTTCAACGACTGGTGCTACGGCGAGGTGGTCGCCAAGCCCAAGGGCTTCACCTGGACGCCCGAGGTGGGATCGCCCGAGGACGGCTTCTGGCCGCTGCCCTCGCGCATCACTCCGCTCGCCGACGAGAACCTGCGCATGTGCTACTACGTGCTCGGGATCGGCGGGCCCTACCTGCAGATCGATTCGCATACCGTCGAGGGCGGCTTCCTGCCCGCCGGGTTCTCGAAGCGGCTGCTGGTGCAGGCCACCAACGTCGGGCTCGCCTCGAGCGGCAGCGCGGTGACCGGCACGCTGAGCTCACTCACCGCGGGCGCCAACGTACTCCAGCCGGTGATGGACATCGGGATCGTCGCGAGTCTCGCAGCGACACCGCCCGGCATTCCGAGCACCGACTGGTTCCAGGTCTCGGTCGACGACACCGTCACGCCGGGACGCGCACTTCAGTTCGCGATCGCGTTCAGCACCTCGGACGGCGTGCTGTCGCGCGACACGCTCACCATCGTCTCGGGTGTGCCGACGATTCTGTTCGCGAGCCCCGGCGAAGACGGACTCGGCTCGTGGATCGCCAATGGCTGGGGGCTCGAGACCGGCCCGCCCGGCACCTACTTCTCGGATTCGCCGAACTCGTCGCATCCGTCGAACATGGACTTCCGGCTCCGCACGCGTTTTCCATTCGACCTGCGCAACGGCTTGCACGCCTGGGTTCGTCATCGTTCCAAGTGGGTCTACGAATCGCGCTGGGACGGCGGCCTGATCGAGGCTTCGTCCGACAGCATCAACTGGATCGCCCTGCCGTCGACCGCGGCGGTGCCGTCGCGTGGCGTGACGGGAGCCGCGATCCCCGCGGCGGGTCCGGTGATCCAGGGCTCGCGCACCCTATGGGCGGACGACTGGACCGATCTGTCGCTGTATGCCGGGAAATCCTACTCGGAGCGCGTGTGGGTGCGCTTCCGCAGCGTCTCCGACGGCAACACCAACAACGACGGGTTGAACCTCGACAACATCGAGGTCTACCTCTACGACCCCGCCGCGCAGCCGGGACCGACCGCAGTCGGCGACTCGCGTGCCGGCACGCTCGAACTCGCCGCACCGGCGCCGAACCCGGCGGCCGCGCGGGTTTCGCTCGCGTTCACGCTGCCGCAGGCGACCCGGGTGCGGCTCGAGATCATCGACCTGCAGGGCCGACGGGTGCGCGAACTGGCCAACGGCCACTACGACGCGAATCGCTGGGTGTACGGCTGGGACCTGCGCGACGAAGCGTCGCAACGGGTGCGGGCCGGCATCTATTTCGCGCGACTCGTGACCGACTCCGGGGTACGCACGCAACGCTTCGCCGTCATTCACTGAAGGAATCCGATCACGACCGAGTCCCCGCAACCCGCCATCCACTCCGGCGCGCGCGAGCCGTCCGCTTCGACGGTTCGCGCGCGTCCGCGTCTGCTGGTGGTGGGCCCGCTCCCCCCTCCGATCGGCGGGGTCGAGACCTTCACCCAGGCGCTGCTCGAATCTCCGGTGCTGGCGCGCTTCGACGTGCGTCACTGCGACATCACGAAGGGTCGCCCCAAGGACACGCAGGGTCGCTTCGACGCCGGCAACTTCGTGTGGGCGACGCGACACTTCGCGCGCATGTCGCGAGCGGTGACCGGGTTCGATCCCGACGTCGCCTACATCGCGATCTCGGGAAGCTGGTCGGGATTCCTGCGCGACGCCGGACTCGGCTGGATCGCGCGGCGATCGCGCGCGCGGGTGATCGGCCACCAGCACGCGGGCGACATCGCCGACCAGCTCGCGCGGCGTGGCCTCGGCGGACGACTGGTGCGCGGCGGCTTCGCCCAGTTCCATCGCCTGCTGGTGCTCGGCGAGCGCTGGCGTGCGCCGTTCGTCGAGTACGGGATCACGCAACCGATCGAGGTGTGCCCCTCGACCTTCCGCCGCGAAGTGCTGGAGCGGGCGGGAGACGCCATCCGGTCGCGACGCGCGGACACGCTGCCGCGGCTGCTGTTCGTCGGGCAGGTCGGTCGGCGCAAGGGCATCCTCGACCTGCTCGACTCGCTCGCACGCCTGCGCGCCAACGGGATCGAACTCTCGCTCACCGTGGTCGGGCCCGCTCAGGCGCCGGGCGAGCTGCAGCTCGCCTTCGAGCACGCGCAGGCGCTGGCGCTCGACACCGTGGCCTTCACCGGCCCGCTCACCGGTGAGCCGCTCTACGATCAGTTCCGGCGCCACGACGCGTTCGTGTTGCCGAGCTACAACGAGGGGATTCCCGCGGTGCTGTACGAGGCCGGTGCGTTCGGCCTGGCGGTCGTCACCACGCCGGTCGGCGGCATTCCCGATCTGATTCGCGATCAGGTGAATGGCCTGCTCGTGCCGCCCCGAGACGGAGCGGCACTCGATGCCGCGCTCGCGCGACTGGCGCGGGCTCCCGAAGAGCGCCTGCGCTACGCGCGTCAGCTGAACCAGGACATCGCGGCCTTTCATCCCGACCGGGTCGCCGAACGGGTCGCGAACGCGGTCGACGCAGAACTCGCACTGGCGAGCGGGCACTCCGCGCGATGAGCGGCCTCGGCTGGGCGCTCCGACGCCTCGGCGCCATGGAGCCGGGCGAGATCGCGACACGCACCGCACGCGCAATCCGTGAGCGGGTCGCTCCGCCCGCCTACACTCGATGGTCGCCGGGCGCCGCGTTCTCGAAGCTCTTCAAAGGCCGCGCCGGTGAAGCGATCGCCAGCTCAAGGTGGAGCCATGCGACGCGCGCGGGCCCGGAATCGCAGGCCGTGCTCGCCGATACGATCGCAGCCGCGCGGCGACTCGAGCACGGCCGCGCGACACTGTTCGGCGCCGAAGTCACGATCGGTGATCCGCCCGACTGGAATGCGGATCCGTTCGGCGCCGGCCGCTGGCCCGACGCGCCGAGTCGTTCGATCGACTATCGCCGCGGCGACGTGGCCGGCGGCGTCAAGGGGTGCTGGGAACTGGGCCGCGGCGCTTCGATGCTCACGCTCGGGCTCGCCGCGCGCGCGACCGGCGATCGCGCACTCGGCGCTCGCGCGCAACGGTGGCTCGAGGACTTCGTCGCGCGTCATCCGCTTGGGCACGGCATTCACCACACGAGCGGCATCGAGCAGGCGATCCGCACGCTGACGCACGGCGCCACACTCGCGCTGCTCGAACCGCAGTCCGACGCCACGCGACTCGCGCCGGCACTCGGACTGATCGCGCAGCAGGCGCTGCAGTGCCGCGATCACCTGAGCCTCGGCTCGAGTGCCAACAACCACCTGATCGCCGAGTACGCCGCCATGACGGTGACCGGTGCGGCGTTTCCGAGCCTTCGAAATGGCTCGCGGCTTTTGCGCGCGGGCCACCGCGGGCTGGTGCAGGAGACGCTGCGTCAGATCCACCCCGACGGTGTGCCCGCCGAACAGGCCTTCGGATATCTGCCGTTCGTCTGGGAGTTGCTGCTGACGAGCTTCGTGCTCGCCGATGCGGCCGGCTACGAGACCCCCGCCCCCGTGCGCGAGCGCCTCGCGGCCTCGCTCGAATTCGCGCGCGTGATGCGCCTCGAGGACGGCACGCTGCCGGGCATCGGAGACGAAGACGACGGCCGCATCCTGCTCGCCGACGAACGGGCGAGCCGTGTGGATCTGGTGGGCGCGGCCCTCGCCGCGTGGCTCGACGCGCCATCGCTCTCGGATCGCGCACCGGCGCTCGCCCAGGTGCTGATCGGGCGCACCCGGCCGGCCTCGAACGCACCGGACGGCCGCCACGAGTTCGCGGCCGGTGGCTACACCGTGTGGCGTCACGCCGGCACGGTGGTGACACTCGATCACGGGCCGCTCGGGCTCGGCCGCCTGGCGGCGCACGGCCATGCCGACGCGCTCTCGATCACCGTGACGCGTGGCCTCGATCGCGTGATCGTCGACCCGGGCACGTTCGCGTATCAGGAAGACCCCGATGCGCGCGATCGCTGTCGCTCCACCCCCGCTCACGCGACCGTTCACTTCGGCGGCCGCAGCCAGAGCCAGATGCTCGGCCCGTTTCTGTGGGGGCGGCGCGCGACCACGCATGTCGACGAGTGCGTGTGGCACAGCGGGGAGCGCCATCGGCGCGAATTGACCGTCGAGCCCGCGCGGCTGCGCTGGACCGATCACGTGACAGGACGCGATGCGCGGCTCTCGCTTCCGCTGGGCCCCGGCGCCACGGTTGCGCTCGACGGCACGCGCGTGCGCGTGCAGGTCGGCCGCACGGTCGCTCGCTTCGAAGCGCAAGGGCTCGAGCCGTGGCGGGTCGAAGCGGCGGAGTTCGCACCCGGCTATCGCCGTCGCGTCGCCTCGCAGCGCCTCGATGCCGCGTTCACCGGGTCCGAAGCGAGCGTCTCGATCGAGCTCGGCTCAGCGTGACGGTTCGTCGGGTCCGTGAAAGTAGAGATTCGCGCGACCCTGCTCCCACGGTCGGTACTCGAGCGTGAGGCGCACGCGCTCGATCGCGGTCGGGTGCGTGTAGAGCAGGAAGCGGACGATCGGCGCGGGCTCGGGATTCGAGCGATTCTGAGCCGCGAGTGCCAGGAACGTGCGCGCACCGGCGTCGGGATCGCGCGTCAGCTCGAGCGCGAACGCGTCGGCTTCGCGCTCGACGCGTCGCGAGAGGACGTTCGCGAGCGGCTGCGCCACCCATGCGCACAGCGAGATCGCGAACACCAGGAGCGGCAGCGAGGCGACGTCCGACAGCTCGCGAATGCCCCAGCGCTCGCCCCAGCGGCGGAGCGCGAGGCCGCACAGCGCGGCGAGCAGGGCACAGGCCAGCAGCGCCATCGCGAACGTGATCGCCATGCCCTTCCAGATGTGGCCGAGCGCGTAATGCCCGATCTCGTGCGCCATCACGAACGCGATCTCGTCCTCGGACATGCCGCGCAGCAGGGTGTCCCACAGCACGATTCGCTGCGAGGCGCCGAAGCCGTTCACGTAGGCGTTGTACTTGCGGGTCTGCTCGCTCTTGTCGACCACGAACACGCGGCGCGCCGGAATCTCCGCGCGCTCGGCGAGCCGCACGATGCGACGCTCGAGCCCGTGGTTTCCGAGCGGCTCGAAACGGTTGAACATCGGATCGAACACCAGCGGCTCGAGCAGCGCACCCGCGACCATGAGCGGTGCGGTCGCCACGCCGAGCCACAGCCACCAGCGCCGCGGACTGCGCTCGATGGTGCGATAGAGCAGCCACAACAGAGGGACCACGCCGAACAGTGCCAACTGGAATCCGGTCGACTTGAGCTGCTCGACGAACCACTCGAGCGTCGACTGATCGGTGAGCCCGAACTGCCGCTCGAGCGCGTGATCGACGTACCAGGTGACCGGCAGCGTCAGCGCTCCCGCCACGACCACGTAGAGCGTCAGCATCACCAGCACCCGAACCCAGCGCGAAGTGCCGAGGGCGTGTGCGACGTCCCGCATCGCGGTCGCGGCGCCCGAGAACAGCAGCAGCAGCGGCACCGCGAGCGCCCACAGCGGCCCGATGAGCCACATGAGCACGCGCAGGTTGGCGTAGGCACGCGTGTCGCCGACGAATTGCGCTCGCAGCTGCGCGATCGGGTCGAAGCGTGGAGGCGACGGGATCGCGAGTGCCGTCGAGTCGACCGTGGTCGAGTCGCGATCGATCGAGTCGCGTGCGCTCGAGTCGGCGAGTGCGGGGCGGTCGAGCACCGAATCGAACGGCGCCTGCGCGCGGACCGGCGCGGCGAGTCCGGAGGCGGCGAGCACGAGGCCGGCCGCCAGGGCCAGGATCCGGAGGCTG
>JABFRW010000138.1 GCA_013140805.1 Candidatus Eisenbacteria bacterium | reverse complement strand
AACGATGGGCGACCTCGCGACGCGTGGAGGGCTCGGTCCGTTCTCGACTCACGAGGCGGATGGGCTCGGCGTGTTGAGCCACGCGGTGCTGGCGCTGCGCAGCACCGCCGATCTCGGCACCGCGTGCACGCTGGTCGGCGAGGGGCTGGTGCGGGCGCTGGGTGCGGCGGAGTGCTGCGTGCTGCGCATCGACATGCGCAGCGGTTCGCTTCGCATCCTCGCGGACGGTGGCGTCGAGACGCCGTACCACGCCGAGCCGACGGGTCCGATCGAGTGGCTGCTGCGTCACGAATCTCCGCACTTCGACGACGGCACCGACGATCCGAACGCCGCGCGCGAAGCACTGCTGTGGAACGCGACGCCGAGTGCCATCTCCGCGGTCCCGCTGTTTGCAAGCGGGCGACTCGCGGGCGGGCTGCTGGTGGCGTTTCCGACTCCGAAGCTGTTCACGCCGGAAGACCGGCGCCTGCTGCAGACCGTCGCCGACGCACTGGCGCTGGCGCTCGAGCGCACCGAGCTGCACGACGCGCTCGAGGACGAGCGCAGTCGCCGCGTCGAGCTGGAACGTCAGCACACGCTCGACGACGAGGTGTCCTCGAATCTGATGTCGGTGGTCGCGCACGAAATCCGCACGCCGCTCACCGCGATCAAGGCCTACACCGAGACGTTGCTCGAATCGCTGCACGATCCCAAGACGCCGCGCGAGCGTTTCCTGAGCATCATCAATGAAGAGTGCGATCGACTGTCCCGACTGGTGACCGACGTGCTCGATCTGTCACGGCTCGAGGCGGGCCAGCGTCCGCTGCGGCTCACCGCGTTTCCGCTGCGTGACCTGCTGGACGACGTGATCGCCGGCCTGGCGCCGCTCGCTCGCGCCCGGCAGGTCGGTGTCCAGATCGAATTCAAGCGCGAGCTTCAGGTCGAGAGCGATCGCGACCTGCTGCAGCGGCTGTTCGTGAACCTGCTCTCGAACGCGCTCAAGTTCTCGCCGGCCGGCGCGGTGGTGCGTGTGATCGCAGAGGCCGAGGGCGACCGGTGGCTCGCGTGGGTGATCGACGAGGGGCCCGGCATTCCGGCCGACGATCTGCCACGGGTGTTCGAGCGTTTCTACCGTGTGCGGCGCCCCAGCGACATGCAGATCGAGGGCACCGGACTGGGGCTCGCGATCGCGCGCGGCATCGTGGATCTGCACGGCGGCCGCCTGTGGGCGGAAACCCCGCCGGAGGGCGGAACGCGTTTCTGTCTGAGCCTGCCGTTGCGTCAGATGGCGACACCCGCGGCGCGCCGCATCGCGCGCTCGGTCGCGTCGCGCGCCGATCTGCGCCAGCTGCTCGACGCCACGGTCGAAATGGTGGCGGCGGTGATGGATGCCGGGATCGTCTCGCTGATGCTGGTCGACGCCGACCGCGGCGATCTCTACATCGCGGCCTCCCGCGGGCTCGAGGGGCAGAAGATCACCACGCGTCGCACCACCGTGCGCTCGGGAGTCGCGGGCACCGTGGCGGCGTGGGCCAAGCCGGTGCTGGTCGGAAACATCGAAACCGACCGCCGCTTCGCGCGCCTCAATCATCCGCAGTACAGCACCAAGTCGTTCCTGAGCGTCCCGCTGGTGGTCGAGGGCGAGGTGCTCGGCGTCATCAACGTGAACAACAAGCGCTCGACCTCGAGCTTCGACGAGCACGACCTCGGGGTGCTGGTCGCGTTGATCGAGCGAGTCGGTAGCGCGATCGAGCGCGCGAACGCGTACCCGGACCACAGCCACAACGTGCTGGAGGCGATCGAAGCACTGCGCGGCGTCACGCGCTACCACCTGGAAAGCGATTCGCTGCTGCGCGGTCACGTGCGGCACACCCGGCTGGTGGCGCGAACCCTCGAGCTGTCGGATCGCGAAGTCGACCTGCTCGGCTACGTCGCGGCGATCCACGACGTCGGCATGGCGCCGATCGCGCGCGAAATCGATCGCGTTCCGGGTCCGCTGAGTGACGCGGAACGCGATCGGCTCATCAAGCATCCGGAGGCCTCGGTCGATCTGATGCGACCGCTCGAATACATGGCGAGCGTGCGCGAGATCATTCTCGCCCACCACGAGCGCTGGGACGGAGGCGGCTATCCACTCGGCCTCGCGGCCGAGGCGATCCCGATCGGGGCGCGCATCCTGGCGGTGGTCGATGCGTGGGAGAGCATGATCTCCAACCGGCTCTATCGACCCGCGCGCACCGAGCCGGAGGCGCTCGAAGAGTTGCGAGCCGAGTCCGGCCGGCAGTTCGACCCGTCGGTGGTCGAGGCGCTGGTGAAGGTGATCGCGCGCGATCGGGCGGCCGCATGAGCAACGCCTCCAGGGACAAGGACAATCGCAAGAGCATCTCGGTGCTCGAGATCAAGCTCCGCTCCGAAATCGACACGCTGCGGCGGCAGGTCACCAAGCTCAAGAAGGCGCTCGCCATTCACGATGCCGCGGCTGCGGCGGCACTCGGAGACGTGGCCTCCCCGGTCGGCGCAGAGACTGCCGCACACTCGCAGGTCGAGGCGGCGGACACCCTGCCGGTCGCGCCGACCGCCGAGCTCGGCGAAGGCGTCGCGCTCGCAAGGTCGCCCGCCGACGCGGCGCTGCGCCTCGGCGGAGTGCGCGTGCGTGAACTGCTGCGCGCCGTCAGCCACATCAGCGGCCATCTCGACCTTGGCGCGGTGCTGCAGGGCGTCGCCGAGGGCATTCGCGATGCGCTCGGCTATCGAATCGTGATGATCCGGTTGTGTGACGCCGCGACGCAACGACTCGAGGCGCGCGCCTTCGTCGGGCTGCGTGCTTCGGAACGGGCTCGACTCGAAGCCGATCCGATCGCGGTCGACGAGTTTCGCTCGTGGCTCAAGGAAGATTTCCGCATCGGACGCGCGTTCCTGATCGGACATCAGCACCCGTTCGCGCGGGTGCTGCCGGAGGGCGTGGTGTCGGATCTCGGCGATCGAGTGGCGGGCGAGTGGCACCCCGAGGACGTCCTGCTGGTGCCGCTGCAGAATGTCGACGGCGAACTGCTCGGCTACGTCTCGGTCGACGATCCGGTCGACCGCCAGGTACCCTCGCAGGAGACCGTCGAGCTGCTCGAAGTGTTCGCCGGCCACGCGGTGGTGGCGATCCAGAACGCGCGACTCTACAGCCAGCTCGGAGAACACACCCGGCAGCTCGAACAGGCGAACGACCGCCTTCAAGAGCTGCACGTGCTCAAGAGTCACTTCGTCTCGACCATTTCGCACGAGCTGCGCACGCCGCTGACGGCGATCCGCGCCTACGTCGACACCCTGCTGACGCTGCCGGCCGATCGCCAGGAACCCGAGCAGACCCGGCGCTTCCTTCAGGTGATCAATGAAGAGAGCCATCGTCTGTCGCGCCTGATCGAGTCGGTGCTCGACTTGTCGCGCTTCGACGCCGGAGCGGTCCAGCCCCGCCGGGAGAGTCACAATCTGGCGGAATTGGTGAGGGAAACCTCGGAATTGCTGCGTCCGATCGCGGATGCGGCCCGCGTCGTCCTCAAGGTGGTCGAAGTCGAAGCCGATACCCACGTGGACGCCGATCGGGACCAGATGCGGCAGTTGCTGCTTCACCTGGGGGGCAACGCGATCAAGTTCACGCCTGCGGGCGGGAGCGTGGTGCTGCGCCTGACCGGTGGCGAACGAGGAGTCTCGTTGTTCGTGGAAGACACGGGCATCGGGATTCCGGAACCGGAACTCGACAAGATCTTCGACCGCTTCTACCAGATCGATTCCTCGCTGGTTCGGCAGTACGGGGGGACCGGGCTGGGGCTCGCGATCAGCCGTTCGATCGTCGAGTCGCACGGTGGCGAAATCGTGGCGACCAGCACGCCTGGCAAGGGATCCACCTTCCAGGTGCGACTGCCGCGACACGCGGGACCTCGCGTGTTGCTGCGCTCGCATCCCGAAGGCGCGAAACCGAGCGACGACGTGCTGCGGATCGCGGTGGAGATGGTGAGCGAAGCGATGGACGCACGCGTGGTGTCGGTCATGGGACTGGAACCCGACGGTGACCTGGTGATCCGGGCCGCCGCCGGGCTCGATCTGTGGGTGGTGCAGGAGACTCGCGTGCGCCCCGGCGACGGCGTGGCCGGCTGGGTGGCGCAGAACCGCCGCCCGCTCGCGGTCGGCGACGTCACGACCCACGACTCGCTGCCGTCCGCGAACGGCCTGCCGCGCTATCGCAGCCGCACCTTCCTTTCGGTTCCGCTCGAGGGCGAGCACGGCATGCTCGGAGTGCTCAACGTCACCGATCCGCTCCAGGAGCGCGCGTTCGGCACCGAGGACTGCGGCCTGCTGCTCGAACTGGCGGCGCGCGTCTCACGTGCCTGGCAGAAGGCCGATCGCGTGGATCGCGGTCACGAAGGTCATGCCGACGTCGTGCACCGC